>JAISDK010000198.1 GCA_031264875.1 Prevotellaceae bacterium | reverse complement strand
CCTTAAGACAGGAAAACATGCTTACTTTTGTGAAAAAAAAAATAGTAATATAGTAATTATGAATACACAAATAAAGAATCATTATTCGGGAATAATCTTTAGTATTATACTCATTCTGTTTGGAGCTTTGCTGATTGCAGCCAATACCGGGCTGATACCGCCCGGGTTTAACAAAATTATCATTTCATGGCAAATGCTTATGATTATTATTGGAGTTTGTTCTGTTTTTAAACGGCGCGGATTGCATTTTCACGGATTGCTTTTCATCTGTTTGGGGATATTCTTCATTATTCCGAGGGTCGCAAAGATCTTTCCGTCCGTATTCGGCAATATCGACACGAATTTCATAAAAATTTACTGGCCAGTGTTGTTGATTGTTAGTGGCATTATCTTTATTTTACACATTTTATGTAAACCCTCACCTCCGTCCTGCCATCACCGTTCACATAAGTGCTACAGTCATTTTTATGGGAATAACAGCCGTTTCCATAACGAAGAAAACTATTATCAGGCGGGAGATTTTTCCAAGACGAGTATTTTCAGTAACGGACGGTATATTGTGATTGATACCGAATTTACCGGAGGAACATTGAATTCGGTTTTCGGAGGCATTGAACTTGATTTGCGAAAAGCATATCTGCCCGAAGGCGATACAATACTGAATATCGAGGCGGTTTTTAGCGGCATAACTATCTTTGTGCCCGACAGCTGGCTATTGGATGTTAAGGTCGAATCGATGTTGGGAGGTATAGATGACGAACGCAGGATAACGGAAACAGTCGATACATCACGAAAGCTGATTCTCAGGGGGTCTGTTACGTTTGGCGGTGTTGAAATAAAAAATTAGCCGCTTGATGCCATTACTGGAAAACAAAATAAGAATATTTTTATATGCCTTTCTATGGACGGTCTATGCCTTGCTGCATGCCATGTCCATGTCATTGCTTGTTCCCGTTTCATTCGGGATACTGTTTGTCGATGCACTGTTCCATGCGATTTTGCAGGCGGGTCTGGGAGTTATGCTTTGGATTGTTCTGCAGTACGGGAAATATGAGACTTTCATGCAGATGCAGCGATTTATCAGCTATGGCGTATTGGGAATTATCATCGTTGCCCTGGGGGTAGGAACGGGATATTTTTTGGATTATCTGTTTCTGGACGAAGCTGACGTACTTGTACTTGTTTCCACTTTACCGATGAAGGGACTTGTCAGTCTGATGCTTTATATCATATTTATTCTTTGTTTTTATGTCGGTTTACAGCATATTGAAATAGAACGCGAGCAGGCTCAGTCTTTAAAAACGGAATCCGGACAGTGTGAATCCGGAGAGAATGAATCTGCGGATGTGGAAATAATAGAACGTATCATGGTGAAAACCAAGCAAACAATAAAGGTAATTACTGTTAATAACATTGTTTATTTCCGTTCGGAAGGCGATTATGTGATGATTATCTCCAATGACGGTAAATATCTTAAAGAGCAGACTATGAAGTATTTTGAATCTCATCTTCCCAAGAGTCTGTTTATAAGGGTTCACAGGTCGTATATTGTCAATATCGAGTACATTTCGGCAATCGAATCGTATGGCAAACAAAATCAGCAGGTACTGTTGAAAAACGGGGAATGGCTAAAAGTGAGCCTTGCGGGATACAAGGCTTTGAAATCAGCATTAAGATGAAGTCTGTGTCAGGTTAAAACATTAGCATTATTTTTTATTCTTCTTGCCGCCCTTGTAGTTATCATACAGGTCATAATCTCTGTTGATTCCATGAAGAAGTCGTCCGGAAGGAATTCTTCTGATTATTGCCGGGCATTTGCTTTTGACTGCAAGACGATACGAAACAGATACTCCTAGAAACGATATCCAGTCGGTATTCATAAACAGGGAACCTTTTTTATTGCTATTTAACTCGCTCGGTTTGACATTGTTGAAACGATCAATATCGTCGTTGAATGTTTTCTTGAACTGCCATTCCACTCCTATCGTCCAGCGTTTCCATGGAGAATATTTAAATCCCACACCAATAGGAATGTAGAATGCCTGAATAGTGCCGGAGTTAACATCTGTAGTACCATAAATTCTTGGGTGCAGGGAAGACGCTGAACGTGCATCTTCCTTTTTTGCATTTGGATCGGCATACGCAATGGCTACTCCGACTCCGAGGAACACATAAGGGGCAAACCGTTCATTGATCTGATGCATAACAGGCTCTAACGGACGAAATCCAAGCTCTACACCTGTATTGAAATCAATAAAGTTTCTGTTAAAATACACCGTAGGTCTTCCGTAGGGATATTTGAGGTCGTAAAAAGGCATCTCACCCCGGTATCCACTTGAGTTTCCAGCAATATTGCCAAACGAAATACTTGTTCGCAATGCATACAGGAGATTGAAATAAAACCTGTGTAGAACAGAACCGTAGTAACGCGGCTCGACGAAAGGCATAAACTCGTTAAAATCTCCGAAGTAAAATGTAGTGCCTAAACCAAGACCCAATTCCGTCCTATCTACTCTGAATACTGAGTTCTTATTTCGTTCGATTTGACCCGAAACAGCAGATGAGAATCCAATGACGAAAACAACTATTACTATCCATTTCCTTATCATAATTAGACTTATTTTGGCGGCAAAGTTATTAAAAAGAAATTAGTCACTGTTCGTTTAAAAAATTCATTTTAACATTTAGAAACCTAATTGCGTATGTCTATACCCCAATTTAACTTGGTATGTAGCGTTTTAAAAAAACTGTAGTTTTTCAGTTTTATAAAATTTAACACAGATTGTGATTTTTTCACTGTTATTTTTGTGCCTGAAGGTATTTCAAACATCTTGTTATCCATGCTGAGAACTGCATTTCCTTTCCTTGTAACCACTTCTACGAGTATTTTTGAAGTATCCGACATTACAGTTGGACGTATATTGAGATTGTGGGGTGCAATAGGGGTTATGATTAAATTATGTGTGTCGGGCAACATCAGCGGGCCTCCCGCGCTTAAAGAGTATGCCGTCGAGCCGGTGGGAGTCGATATCAATATCCCGTCCGACCAGTACGAGGACAGTAATTCATCATTCACTTTGACTGTAGTTTTAATCATTGTCATGTCGTTTCTCTGCACCGTCACCTCGTTTAATGCATTGGAGATGAAAGTTTCGCTTTCACCCTGATATACGCTTACAAGACTTCGCTTTTCTATTGAATAGTTATGTTCAAACAGATTTTCGAGTGCAGGTTCAATTTCATTGGCAGGCACTTGCGCAAGAAAACCCAAACGTCCGAAATTCAGTCCGAGGATGGGAATACTGTGTTCTATCGAGAATTGCGATGCTTCTAAAAATGTACCGTCTCCTCCCACGCTAAGCAGGCATACCAAATCGTCGCTAATATCCTTTGTCGAAGTAAACCGTTCACATTCAACTGCTGTGCCGAACTTTTCCTGTAAATAGGACAAAAACGGGTCATATATATGCACAACAGACTTTTTTTGCAATATTTCTATCAGGGTTTTCAATTGCCCGATATTGTCCATTCCGGAAGGCCGTCCATACAGGCCTATCTTTAGTTGTTCCATTAACAGATATTTGCAGGTGAAAACTACATCACGAAGGTGTCGCTGATAGATTCGGAATTGAAAACTTTGCGTATTATGTCGGCAAATAAATCGGCAATGGACAGTATTTTTATTTTACTTTCGCATATTTTGTGATTCTCGTTAAGGGGAATAGTATCGGTTATTATGATTTCTTCCAGAGCCGACTTTTGTATTCTCTCGTACGCGGGTCCCGAGAATAAGGCGTGCGTAGCCATTGCTCTAACGCTTAAAGCCTCTTTACTCATCATCATATCAGCGGCTTTGGTGATAGTTCCAGCCGTATCAATCATGTCGTCAATCACAATCACGTTTTTACCTTTCACTTCTCCGATAGCGGTCATGTCGCCGACTACGTTGGCCTTTTCCCGTGACTTGTGGCATATAATCACCGGACAGTCAATTGCTTTAGCGTATGCGCTCGCTCTTTTTGCTCCTCCCATATCCGGTGCGGCTATAGCCAGATTGTCGAGCGCTGTCTTCTGAATGTAAGGAAGAAACAGTGAACTTGCGAAAACATGATCTACCGGAACGGAGAAGAATCCCTGTATTTGGTCGGCATGGAGATCTAAAGTCATAACGCGGTCAACGCCAGCGGTTACCAGAATATCGGCTACAAGTTTCGCGCCTATTGAGCAGCGCGGCTTGTCTTTCCTGTCCTGGCGCGCCCAGCCGAAATAGGGCATCACTGCTACTATTTTATATGCCGACGCTCTTCGCGCTGCGTCTATCATGAGGAGCAGCTCCATCAGGTTGTCGCTTGGCGGAAAGGTGGACTGTATGATAAACACGGTCGCTCCGCGAACGCTTTCATCAAATGAGGGTTGAAACTCTCCATCGCTAAATTCCATGATGGATGAAACGCCAAGTTCGATTCCGTAACTTCTGGCTATATTCTTAGCCAGATATTTACTGCCTCTTCCGGCAAAAAACTTTATCTCATGATTTACAATCATTTTATCTATTTTTTTTGGCTGCAAATTTAATTCATTATTTCCGATTCCTGTCACGATTTTGTTCTTTTGAATGTTACTGCTATAAAATCTTTTGATTGACAATGATTTATTTTCGCATGGTTTTGTTTACCCGCGAACTTGAATACTTTTACTGCGATCCGCTTTACCGGTAATTTTAGAAAAAAAAAACGAAATCCCGTTAGAGGGTTATTCCTGTCTTGAAAATAGATATTTCCCTGTAATTTTTCTTTTCGTTGTTTACGTATTTGCCGTTTGCTGTTTCTATGACAAATTGGATGAATCGTTCGGCGAGCGATTGCATGCTTTCGCCTTCGAGCAGGGTACCCGCATTAAAGTCTATCCAGCCCGGTTTGTTGTTGAACAGAAGGCTGTTTGTCGATATTTTCATTGTAGGCACAAATGTTCCGAACGGAGTGCCTCTTCCGGTGGTGAACAGCACTATGTGACAGCCCGATGCAGCGAGCGCCGTGCTTGCTACAAGGTCGTTGCCGGGAGCGCTCAACAGGTTCAGTCCTTTTGTTTTAAGTCTTTCGCCATACATCAGCACATCCATCACTGCCGATGAACCCGATTTTTGGGTACAGCCAAGTGATTTTTCTTCCAGTGTAGAGATTCCGCCGGCTTTGTTGCCGGGGGAGGGATTTTCGTAAACAGGCTGATTGTTTGCTATAAAATACTGTTTAAAGCCGTTTATCAGATGTACCGTTTTCTCGAATATTTCACTGTTGTGACATCTTCCCATAAGTATGGTTTCGGCGCCAAACATTTCGGGGACTTCGGTGAGAACGGTTGTTCCGCCCTGTGCTACAAGAAAATCGGAGAATACACCCAGCAGAGGATTGGCAGTAATACCCGAAAAGCCGTCGGACCCGCCGCATTTCAAGCCTATTTTCAATTCGCTGAGCGGCACATCTGTACGCCTGTCCTGCGATACGGAGGAGTATATTTCGCGGAGGAGTTTCATACCTTCTTCATATTCGTCGTCCACTTCCTGGGCTACAAGAAATTTTATACGGCTGGCATCGTAATCGCCTAACATTTTGCGGAAAGCTTCGGGCTGATTGTTTTCGCACCCCAAGCCTGCAATCAGCACTCCTCCGACATTCGGATGGAGAACCATGTTGCGTAAAATGTTGCGTGTATTTTCGTGGTCTTCTCCCAGTTGAGAACATCCGTAGTTATGCGGGTAGGCTACGACGGCATCCACGCCAACGCCGCCGATTTCCTTTTGCAAAGATGTTGCCAGTTCGTTTATGATTCCATTAACGCAGCCCACTGTAGGGATAATCCATATTTCGTTACGAATGCCGACATCTCCGTTTTTACGGCGATAGCCCTTGAATGTCAATTGCTGTTCGGGTTTCGATGCCGGAACGGACAAGGGACTGTACGAATATTCGAGTATTCCGTCGAGATTGGTTTTTATGTTTTTTTCATTAATCAGAGCGCCCTGCTCGATGTCTTTTGAGGCATGGCCTATCGGCAATCCGTACTTTATTATGTTGTCGCCGGGGGTAAAGCTTTGCAGCGCTATTTTATGCCCTGCCTGAATATTTTCCTGCAATACAATGATTTCACCGCTGATATTCAGCTGTTCTCCTGCAGGCAGCCGTTCAATGGCTACTGCAACATTGTCGGCTGGATTGATCTTAATATATCTGTTCATTAATTGATTGGGTTACTGTTCGATTGACATTTCTTTCTTCAGTCTTTCGGGAATGGGTTTCTTCAGCAAGTGTTCGTAAATGAATTTTATCTGCAAGTTTCTGAAATGTAAGGATTTTGCGCCTCCATATCCGTGCCGGCAGGATGGATAGACAACCAGGTCGAAATATTTATTATGGTCTTCAAGTTCGCTCACGAGCTGGAAAGTGTTCTGTATATGAACATTTTCGTCTATAAGGCCATGGGTGAGAAGCAGTTTTCCCTTCAGATTGCCGGCATGTGAAAGTACCGACGACTGTTTGTACCCTTCGGGATTTTCTTTCGGGTGGTCCATAAATCGTTCGGTATATGGAGCATCGTACAGCATCCAGTCGGTAACGCTTCCTCCGGCAATACCGTGTGTGAAAATTTCGGGAGCATGTACTAATGAGTAGCATGTGATATATCCGCCATAGCTGAATCCGTTTATACAAACACGTTCGGGATCGACCTGCGCGTTTTCTACCAGCCATTTTACACAGGTCGAATAGTCGGCGACCTCTACTTTACCCAAATTACGGTGCATTTCGTCCTGCCCTCTTTTTCCGAAATGCAGACTCCCGCGATGATCGATAGCTACTTGAATCAGGCCTTCACGGGCATACCAGTTGGACATGGAACCTGCTGACCAGCCCTGTCTTACATTGACTGCCGCAGGTCCTCCGTAAACATGTATGAGAACGGGGTACTTTTTGTCCTTTTCCATATTCACGGGCAGTGTTACACGCATCGGCAAGTCGTATTTTCCGTCGTCGCTTTTGACGGTAATAAACTCTGTTTTTGCCCATTCGTATATCTCGTTCTGTTCGTTGCGCGAATTGCCGAGTTCCATGACAGGTTTTCCCCGTGTGTCGTAGAGAGCTGTTACGGGCGGAGTGACAGCGTTTGAATATGTTGATACAAAATATTTTGCGCCGGGAGAAAGGGATATTCTGTGTGTGTAGTTGCCGAATGACAGCCGCTGCAGGTTTTTACCGTCGAACGACGCCCGGTAGAAATCCGTGCAGCCGATATTGTCTTTGAAACAGGTAAAATACACGGTTTTGTGCTTTTCGTCGATTTTAACTATGTCCAGCACGGTGAAGTTGCCCTGCGTAATCGGATTGACCTGCGAGCCGTCGCGCGAATGAAGATAGAGGTGACTGTATCCGCTTTTGTCGCTGATAATTATGGCTCCGTTGCCGCTTGGAAGAAAATTGACGCGATTGTCCTTGTCGATGTCTATCCATGTTTTTTGGGATTCGCGGTATATTTCCGTCTTTTTACCTGTAAGGATATCAAC
>JAISDK010000134.1 GCA_031264875.1 Prevotellaceae bacterium | reverse complement strand
AAAAGCCGGACAAAAACCCAAACACAAGATGAACAAAAAGTTCCGTCAGCTAAAGCTGACGGCAATACGATCGCTTAAATAATATCTGTTATATCTTGTTTATTTCGCATATCTTACTTCGCGGCTGTGTCATAAATTTGTCGTATTGAATAATATGTTTACCTTTGCGCCCTGAAAATTTGTAAATTATTAATAAAAAACACATTGATGTACGCAATTGTAGATATAGCAGGACAGCAATTTAAAGTGGCGAAGGATCAGAAGCTTTTCGTACACCGTCTGGAGGAAGCCGAAGGCAACTCCGTGAGCTTCGACAAGGTACTGCTAATAGATGATGACGGTAAGGTACAGGTTGGCACACCTACGATTGAAGATGCCACAGTGACTGCAAAAGTATTGAAACATGTTAAAGGCGACAAGGTTATTGTTTTCAAGAAAAAACGCAGGAAAGGATACAGGGTGAAAAACGGACACCGTCAGTTTTTTACTCAAATCCAAATCGAAAGTATTGCATAATTTAATTTTGGAGAAACAGTAAAATGGCACACAAAAAAGGAGTCGGCAGTTCGAAAAACGGACGGGAATCGCACAGTAAACGATTGGGTGTGAAAATTTTTGGAGGACAAATTGCCAAGGCAGGCAATATTTTGATTCGCCAGAGAGGAACTGTTCATCACCCGGGTGAAAATGTAGGCATCGGTAGAGACCATACATTATATGCTCTTATCGACGGAGTTGTAGCTTTCAAAAAGAAAGCAAATTCAAAGTCTTACGTATCTGTTGTTGCACAATCGTAGAGAAATTGTTCAACCATATCGGTACTGAAATTTGAAAACCGCCCTCAAAAAGGGCGGTTTTTCTGTTTATTTATGTTTGCATGCAGTGCCATTTTATGTTACCCGTGCAATTCCGTGTTACTTTTTGACCGTGATTCGGGCGGGAACATTGCCGTAATCAACAGTATGCATGGTTTCGATATATTTAATCAGAATATCCGAAGTGTTTACGTTCATTGCAGTTCCCTCATCTTCGTGAGCAAATTTGCAGGTAGAATATATGTAACTGTTCATTCCTACTGCATATTTTTTTGACTTGTCGAGCATTGCGCCGTTTCTATCCGTGATTTTAACAGTTTTTTTCTTTTCCTTTGAAGTTATTGCACAGCTGATTCCGGATACAAGAAATGTCTGATTTTTGAGCAGGAACTTTTCGAGTTCATCATAACTCATTATAATTTTAACTATGTCGTTACCGAAAGGATCTAAAGCATATACCGTATTCATGGTGATGTCGCCTTTGGGGATAACGCCTATCCGTATGCCGCCGGGGTTTAGAAAGGCAATGTCCAGATCCAGCATTTCGGTTAAGGCGTCGGTCATTAAAGCTCCAAGCTGCTTTTTACCCGATATTTTGGACGCTGCCCGACCTATAACTTTGTTTCCTTTGTCGGCAGACTTGTATGAGTCGATAAGTTTTCTGATTTCGGGGTCTTCTTCACTGAGTTTGTTTAAATCGACCAGCTTGTTGGTTTTACTGACGATTTTTCCCTTTTTTACCGATATTCTGGTTTCCCCGACATAACGCAGTTTTGACGAAGCCTGTGTTATTAAAACTCCGTTTTTTACCATTCCGTTATTGATTTTCGTATGCGAATGTCCTCCAAGTATGACATCGATTTCGGGGTATTTTTCTGCAATTTTCACATCGGATTCTACTCCCGTGTGCGACAGTAAAACAAATATGCCGCCGTTTCCGAGAAACAGGTATTCGCCTGCGGTTTTTGCCGGCGATGCAAATTTCAGGCCGGTTACATTGCCGGGATGCGTGGCGGGTATTCCGCCCGAACCGACTTCTATCAACCCCAGTACCGACATCGTTACACCGTTGATGTTAAACACTCTGTATGGCTCTAAGGGTTTAAGCGTCGAATTTTCCCCGTATTTAATGTTGGCACATATAAACTGAAATTCAGCCTGCCCGATTCTTTTATTCAGCGTTTCCTGTCCATAGTCAAACTCATGGTTGCCAATGGAACTCAGGCTGTATCCCACTTTGTTCATTATATCGACAATGGGATATCCTTTTTCGATATACTGGTCAACCAAAGGATTTCCCGAAAATAAATCCCCGTCGCTAAATAAAAAGGTGTTTGGATTTTCGACTTTCAGTTTCCTGTAATATGCCGACAGTTTTGGAAAATTGTCGATATTACCGTGCATGTCGTTAGTACATAAAATGATTATTTCCGCATCTTTTCCGCATCCTGCAAAAAACAGTGCAAGAACCAGTATTCTTATAAATCTGAACTTTATCATAACAATTGCTATTAATTGCCTTCCGTTTTCCGTATAAACAGTCGAGATCCTTCCTGTAAAGCGCCATCGACGTCTGTTTGATTTCCGTATTTGTCCAGGATTTCATACGATGATATTTCACGCAATACTTTCCTGTCGAACATTAAAACGGCATCCTTTACTTTCGCTCCCCGGAACAGTGTAATTTCTTTATTATTAACAAATATTTTCATTCAAAAACCGTCGCAAAAGTAATACAAATTTACATATAGCTTACGGATGTTTAACCGGTCAGCTTTCGATTCCCTGTCGGCATCAATCGATTATTGTTCCTTCGAGCAGTGTATTTTCGGCGTCTTTAGCAATCATGATTTTGAAGACGCCGGGTTCGACGACGAATTTCATATCCCTGTCCCAAAGTCCGAAACTGCGGTAGGGAAGCGACAGTTCCACTTGACGGCTTTCTCCGGGGTTTAACGAGATGCGTTTGAATGCCTTCAATTCCTTGAGGGGTCGGGCGACGGACGCAATTTCATCGTGAAGGTACAGCTGGACGACTTCGTCGCCTTTCACTGTTCCGGTGTTCCGTACTGTTACATATACTTTTGTGTCTCCGTTTCTGTTCACCTTTTCGGGAATGGCAAGTCCGGAATATTCAAAAGATGTATAGCTCAGTCCGAATCCGAAAGGGAACATCGGCTTACCGTCATCGTCGAGATAGCGGTATCCCCGTCCGGAAGGTTTAATGCTGTAGTACGCCGGGATTTGTCCTGCGTGACGCGCCCAGGTGACGGGCAGACGTCCGCCGGGGTTATTGTCGCCGAAAAGAGTTTCGGCAATAGCTGTGCCGCCCTGTTCGCCCGGATACCAGGCTTCGAGTATGGCGTCCACTTTGTCCGCCCAGCGGCGAATATCGATTACCGAGCCGTTTTGCAGTACCACTATGGTTTTCGTTCCGCTTGCAACAAGCTTGTCAATCATTTTCTCCTGATCGAGTTCGAATGTCAGCTTTTCTTCGGTATCGACAATGAGCGCGCCGGATACGTTTTCCCTTGCCTGCATGTTGCGTACGGGCAGATTAAGGCGACTGCGATCGCGGCCTTCGCCTTCCTGAATTGCGGCAAAGAATATCGCCACGTCGCAGGTTCGCGCCAGGGCTGCGACATCGGTATTGCCGGGGTGAAGCGTCACCTCGACTTTTCCGTTCAGATACCGTTTCAGTCCTTCGAAAGGAGTAATGCCGTAATCTTTTGCATTGAAGCCGCCTCTCGGTCCGGAATAGTCGCCGAGGCTGAGTACGTTGGCGGCAGGTCCGAAGAGGCCTATTTTTTTGACTGTGCCGACGGACAGCGGCAGGGCGCCGTTCCTGTTTTTCAACAGGGTCATTACCCTGCGGGCAGATTCGAGCGCAAGTTCCAGATGTTCGCTGCTGCGTACCGTTTTATCCGCTTCTTCGGGATTGACGTAGGGGTTTTCGAAGAGGCCGAGATCGAATTTCACTGTCAGTATTCTGCGGAGGGATGCGTCGATTGACTGTTCGGAGATTCTTCCGCTTTTTACCTGCGACAGGAGGTCGCGGTAGCCGTTTGCAAGTTCAAGATCGAGACCGGCTTCGAAACACTGCGCCTGCGCTTCGGCATACGAATCGGCCATTTTGTGGGCGGAATGTACTCCGATAACTCCCTTGTAGTCGGATACTACATATCCCTTGAAGTTCCATTCGTTACGAAGGATGTCGGTGAGGAGGCGGCGGTTGTTGGACGCCGGAATGCCATCGACGGAGTTGTACGAAGCCATGATGGAACGCGCTCCGCCTTCTTCGATGCAGGCGCGGAAGGGTTCCAGAAATACTTCCCTGAGGGTTCGCCACGAGATGTTTGATGCGTAGGAATCGTGTCCGCCGTCGCCATAGTTGTCCACGTAATGTTTCGGACTTGCCACGACACCGTTGTTTTCAACTGCTCTGGTGTAGGCCACTCCCATGCGGGAGTTGAGTAGGACGTCCTCGCCGTAACCTTCCTCGCTGCGTCCCCAGCGCGGGTCGCGCGAGATGTTTACTACCGGCGCATATACCTGACGAACGCCTACTGCTTTGGTTTCCTTAGCGATGGCTTCGGCTACACGGCTGTAAAACTCGTCGTCGAAACTTGCCGCCATGCCGATGCTTTGCGGAAAACAGGTGGCATGACCCCAGAGAGCTATATGCAAGGCTTCTCCGTGTTGCAGTACGGGGATTCCCAAGCGGCTTGCCATGATTGATTCGCGCGTGTCGTCGTTGATGATTTCGGCACAACGGACTGTGCCTGCCGGACCTTCGGGACCAACGTGGATGAAATGAGCTTTGTTGCGCACGTGTCCGAGTCTGTAGTCCCGTTTGTCGAACTGGTGTGCAAACAGCAGCTGGCTTTGAAGCTGTTCGACTTTTTCTTCGAGGCTCATCAGGCTTATCAGGTTGTCCACCCGCTGTTCAGTCGGGAGGCTGGCATTTTTATATGCCGGTTCTTTCGGAGTACATGCGGCAAGAAACAGTCCTGCTGCAAATACGATAGTAACAGATATTTTTTTCATATATATAAATTGTTTATCAAATACGGTAACGTTTGTATGTGTCATTTTTGTAATCTTTCAGGCCGCGAAATTATAAAAAAAATTGTACTTCAGGCGGAAAGCAGGGTAATGTCGGACTATGACAAGACGTATATTTTGCATGACGGTATATGTTTTTACAAAATAGCATCTTATAGTCATCCAAAAACCTCATTCTCACCTAATTTCCTTAACAAAACGACCGTAGTAGCACAGAAATCACATATACAATTACCTTTCATTACCTTATTATACTGCGCGCAGTTCAAAAGTGTGAGATAGGAAGACAGTCGAGCAAACTGTCGTAGTCCGTCATTGCGAGGGCGCAGCCCTCGCAATGACGAGCGGCGATGTGACTACATCTCACAAAACCATCCCGTGCGCAGTATAATTGATACACGCATTTCGCTTTTACAAAAAGAGCAAATTTTATCAACAAAACAACTAGTAGAATAATGAGGTAATAAGGTTGTATGTATCTGTAATCGTGTGGGCTACTACTGAGGTTGTTTTGTTAAGAAAATTAGGTAAAAATGAGGTTTGTTTAGCCACGAATTGTACAAAAAATGGAACGCAATTATTTTTTTAACAAATCGTCATTTTTAACACCCTCTCGCTCGGCGTAGTCTCCAGACTACGCCGCATTAAAAGCAAGGCTCTGGCCTTGTAAAATTCAAAAACAGAATAAAGAAAAAATGAGCGCCGAATACAAAACATTTAACATAATGCGTACTGCATGAACAGTTTGCTTTTTGTTTTTGGGCTTTGCAAGGCAGAGCCTTGCTTTTAACACGACGTAGTCTGGAGACTACGCCGAGCCGATATTTTACGCTTAAATTGACGATATTGGGCTAAAGTCCAATATTTTCGACAAATAAGGGCTTTAGCCCAATGTAAAATATAGACGGTGGTTTTAGACGGGCAAACGCATCAGCGTTGTGATATTATCGGAATTGTAGGCATTGTCATATGTAGGGGCGAACCTGTGTGTTCGTCATTAACCACCTGTTTTGTTTTCCTTTGCTTCCGGATGTTACTTCGATATGGTTGTGTTAGTTATATTGGGAGACTTTCAACTCCTTGCGGAGTTTTTTTATTCTTAACTCATGTTACGCATGACATGTAATGTGCGCGGCATCGTTTTGTGCACCGTCGAAAACCAGCTTAGCCCGAAGGGCTTGATTTCCGTAACCACGGGTCATCGACCTGCGGATCGGTCGTCGACCCTGCGATGCTACCTGAAACGTAAGTTCGACGCAGTCAAAGGTAACCGGTAGGGGCGGGGCGGGCCCCCCCCCGGTGCCCCCCCCCCGGCGATCCCCCACTGGGCGTCAAAAAACCTCCAAAC
>JAISDK010000084.1 GCA_031264875.1 Prevotellaceae bacterium | reverse complement strand
CCGAATAAGCGCCCAATTGCGGCAACGGTGATTCGGAAAGGAATTTTTTATACCTTTGCCCCCCGTATTTAAGAAAACAGGTATCTATATATTATTGATTATGTTTACCGAATATTATTTTTTACATTAAAAAGTCGAAAAGTGAAAGCAGGCATAAAACAAAATAATTCAACATCCTACAGATAACGGACATGTCAAAACTGAAAAAAATATTTCTTATTGTATGCGGTAGCATATTCCTCGCGCTCGGTATTCTCGGCATATTTCTTCCCCTTCTGCCAACTACGCCTTTCCTGCTATTGACGGCTGCATGTTATGCCAGAAGCTCGAAAAAGCTGTTGAAAAAATTGCTTGACAACCGTTTAGTAGGCAAATATATCACCGATTACCAGCAAAACAAAGGCATCCGGAAATCAATAAAAATCTATGTACTGTCGCTTTTGTGGACTACGATCACACTGTCAGCCGTTTTTACCGGTGCAATATGGATTAAAATCATGCTGTTGTGTGTAGCTGTTGGAGTTACGATACATATCTCAACCTTCAAAACGCTGTAGCCATGCCGTTAAGCAGTATCATAAATCCCGACGCCCGTCCGATTGACGACAGCGCTATCCTCAACTGCTTTAAATTTCAGTTTGATAACTGTGCCGTTTTCCGGAAATACGTTGAACTTCTGGGTGTAAAAGTCTCATCGGTAGAAGACATTCCTTTTTTGCCTGTCAGCTTTTTTAAAACAAAAAAAATCTATGCGTCAAGCCGCGAACCGGAAGTTGTGTTTACAAGCAGCGGGACAGGCGGCAGTAATGTCAGCAGGCATTACGTTGCCGACGCAAGCGTCTATAAATTAAGTTATACTGCTGGATTCCGCTATTTTTTCGGAGATATTTCTGGATACGCCGTTCTGGCTTTGCTGCCTTCGTATCTCGAGCGTCAGGGTTCGTCGCTGATAACCATGGTTCGGGGATTAATAGAAGATTCGGGAAATCCGCTATCGGGATTTTTCCTGAACAACCACAACGAACTGTTTGACATTCTGCAAACTTTAAAGGAAAACGGTACCCCGTCTCTGCTCATCGGCGTAAGCTTTGCACTGCTGGATTTCTTAGAGAAATTCACTGTCAGTTTTCCCGGATTGATGGTGATGGAAACGGGAGGAATGAAAGGGCGTCGGGAGGAAATAACAAGAGATGAGCTGCATGGCATAATCTGTTCGGGTTTTGGCGTGGACAGGGTTTTTTCGGAATACGGGATGACGGAACTGCTTTCGCAGGCCTATTCCAAAGGCAACGGAATATATCGAACCCCTCCGTGGATGAAAACGGTCATCCGCGACCCCAAAGACCCTTTCCGCAGAGTCCCTTTCGGTACCGCAGGAGGAATCAATATCATTGACCTGGCAAATATATATTCCTGTTCGTTCATCGAAACGCAGGATTTGGGATTAATGCACCCCGACGGAAGTTTTGAAATAACGGGTCGCTTCGACGAAAGCGATATGCGGGGATGCAACCTTATGACAATTAACAATGAATAATTAACAATGAATAATTCATAATTACGCAGATATGTGATAACTATTGTCATGTCATTCCTCAAATAAGAGATAAAGTTGAGTCCGTAATCCTTCGGATGGGAGTATAGCGAACATCATTTCATCTACTGACAACGACGGTGCAGTCACTTTCACGTATCTGCGCCTAACATGAGTTATACTACGCGCAGGATGGTTATGTGAGATGTAATCACATCGCCGCTCGTCATTGCGAGCGAAGCGAAGCAATCCAGAATACTGTTGTTATTCACTTCCGGCACGACATTTTGGAATACACCCTGATTAATTATTAATTGTTTTTTGTTAAAGTCCTGTTATTCTCTTTATCTCATTCAGTTTATTCAGGGCATCCATTGGAGTAAGGTTATTAATGTCTATTTTCTTTAATTTATCTCTTATCTCTTTCAGAACGGGGTCGTCCAGCTGAAAGAAGCTCAGTTGCAGGCCTTCTCTGTGAGCGGCAATGTCGGCAACGGGTTTTTCAAGGGAATTGTGTGATTTTTCCAGTTCCTTAAGTATCTCTTCGGCACGTGTTACCACGCTTTTAGGCATACCGGCCATACGGGCGACGTGAATACCGAAACTGTGCGCAACGCCCCCCTGCACAAGTTTACGCAGGAATACAACCTTGCTGTTCAGTTCTTTCACCGTGACATTATAGTTTTTAATACGGGCAAAAGAATTTTCCATTTCATTCAGTTCATGGTAATGTGTAGCAAACAGGGTTTTAGCCTTTGAAGCCGGATGTTCGTGAATATACTCCACCAGCGCCCATGCGATGGATATTCCATCATAAGTACTTGTACCTCTCCCTATTTCGTCGAGCAGTATCAGACTTCTGTCCGACAGGTTATTGAGGATACTTGCCGCTTCGTTCATTTCAACCATGAAAGTAGATTCGCCACGGGAGATATTGTCCGAAGCTCCTACTCTTGTAAATATCTTGTCCACAATACCTATGGTAGCCGATTCGGCCGGGACGAAGCAGCCTGTCTGCGCCAGGAGTACAATCAGCGCCGTTTGCCTCAGGATAGCGGACTTACCCGACATGTTGGGGCCGGTTATGATTATTATCTGCTGACTGTCACGGTCTAAAAACAGGTCGTTTGCAATATATTTTTCCCCCGGAGGCAGGAGTTTTTCCACAACGGGATGCCTTCCCTGTTTTATATCAATCACGTGTCCGTCGTTGATAACCGGTTTGCAGTAGTTTGACGTTGAAGCAAGCTCGGCAAACGAGAGCAGACAGTCCAGCTGACCGATAAGACTTGCATTCAGCTGTACAGGCGCAATATATTCCATCAGCGCTGTTATCAAATCGTTATATACTTGCTGCTCGATAACAAGGATTTTTTCCTCGGCGCCCAGGATTTTTTCCTCATACCGTTTCAGTTCTTCAGTGATATATCGTTCCGCGCCTACCAGGGTCTGTTTTCTTATCCATTCGCGAGGCACCTTTTCCTTGTGAGTATTCCGCACCTCTATGTAATAACCGAACACGTTGTTGAAACTTACTTTAAGAGATGGTATTCCGGTAGCCTCGATTTCTCTTTGCTGGATTTCGGCAAGAACCTCCTTGCTTTTCTCCGAAATATTTCTCAGATAGTCCAGTTCCTCGCTGACACCTTCGGCAATAACTGTTCCCTTACCTGTTTGCCCCGGCTCGGGTAAAATTTCCCTGTTGATTTTAGCGCATATTTCGGGACACGGATTCAGCTGGTCGCCTGTCTGACGCAATATTTCGCTGTCGGCGGCGAGGCAGGTATCTTTTATCGGCACACATGCCTGCAACGCTTTTTTCAACTGTACTACTTCTCTGGGTGTTACCCTGCCGGCAGACGTTCTTGATATGATACGTTCAATGTCGCCTATTTCCAGTATCTTGTTACGTATAAATTCTTTTATTTCAGGATTCTTTATAAAGAAATCGACTACGTCCAGACGGTTGCCGATAGCTTTAACTTCTTTTAGCGGAAGAGCAATCCAGCGTTTTAACAGGCGTGCGCCCATGGGAGAAACTGTTTTATCCACTGTGTTCAGCAGCGACCTGGCGCTCTCGTTCTGGGAGCCAAACAGTTCAAGATTCCTGATGGTGAACTTGTCGAGCCAGACATAACGGTCTTCTTCTATTCTTGAAATAGACGAGATATGCGAAAGCCGGTCATGTTGAGTGAGTTCGAGATAATATAAAATAGCGCCTGCCGCTGTCTGCCCGTTAATCAGCTGTTCGATTCCGAACCCTTTAAGCGAAACTGTCTGAAACTGTTGAAGCAGTTTTTCTCTTGCCGAATCTGCAACAAACAGCCACTCGTCGAGCTTGTAGGTATAATACTTCTGTCCGAAATATTCACTGAACAGCGATTCTTTTCCTTTCTGAAACAGGATTTCCTTGGGCATAAAGTTACCCAGCAGCTTATCAACATACGCAGCCGTTCCTTCGGCAACATAAAACTCACCGGTAGAAATGTCGAGAAAGGCAACGCCAATGGAAGTCTTGTCGATATGTACGCAGGCAAGGAAATTGTTTTCCCTGTGTTCCAGAATATTGCTGTTAAAAGCCACTCCTGGGGTTACCAGCTCGGTGACGCCTCGCTTGACAATGTTTTTTGTCATTTTCGGATCCTCCAGCTGATCGCAGATTGCAACCCGTTGCCCTGCCCTGACTAATTTTGGAAGATACGTGTCCAGAGCATGATAGGGAAAGCCCGCCAGCTCGATATGTCCTGTTCCGTTTGCTCTTTTTGTCAGTGTAATGCCGAGTATGTCACTGGTTTTCACAGCATCTTGACCAAAGGTTTCGTAGAAATCACCAACTCTGAAAAGCAGCAGGGCATCAGGATGCTTTGCTTTTACTCCATAATACTGCCTCATTAATGGAGTCTCTGCTACCCTGTTGTTTCCTTCATTTTTCGACATCTTGATTGTATTCTAAAGTCCTGGTTACTTGCTTAAATATTTTCTTTTATTTTTTCTTCCAGCTTTTCGCCGAACAGGTCTCTGCCGATGATTTCACAGCTTCTACTGATCAGGTAATTGGCAGGAAGTTTTGTTATATTGTAAAGTTTAAGGGGATAGGTCCCCGTTCCCGTGAAATCGCAGACATTTATCCACGGAAGTTTCTGCATGTTAATAGTCTGCAGCCAGCTTTCCCTGTCTTCGTCCAGCGATACCTGATAGATTTCAAATCCTTCGGACTTATATTTTTCATATACCGGCAACAGCTCGTTGTTGTTCAGGGCAGTAACCTTGTCTTTGGATGACCAGAAATTCAGCAGTACGACTTTTCCCTTCAAACTCAGCAGCGATACTTGTGTTCCTGTTGCATCGGGCAGTTTCACATCGGGAATCGCCGTTTCTTCGGCGCTGTTGATTAAATTCCGGACAGCATTCGAGTTAATCAGCCGGTTATAGTCGTCGCGCAGTTGGAGAACGTAAGGCGAACGCGGATATTTCTTTTCCAGCGAATCGGCAAGCAGCTTGAAATACAAAGCGTCGTCTTCTTTTCCGAAAACTCCTATTCCACTGGGCAGGGTCTGGTACATTGCGGTGTATGCGGCATACGACTTACTGTTTTTTATAACGAATTTTATCAAGTCTCTTTTATGTCGTGTAAATATGGCCGCCAGATCTCTCCTTGTTTTTTGTGACTGTTCGGAGTTTTCCGACGCATCTCCCGTTTTATTCAGTATTCTGACAGTTGAATCGACGGAAATTGCCGTCTTTAGCATTTTATCATTCAATTCCTTGAGCAATTGAGAGCCTTCCGAGCCGGAAACCTGATATGCTGCCGGGTTTTTCAGGCCTGTTTCGACGGTTACTTTCTCGCCCGGCTCCAGCAAAAGCGAGGCCAGCGGTTTGTCGGATATGGATAAGGTGAAAAATACGGGGAAGGGGTTTTTCTTAAAGTCATATTTGAATGAAAACGTCCCCAGAGAGTCCAGCCGTACCGTGTCTATCAATTTCTGGGGCGTTGTATTCACAAACAGTTCCAGCAGTTCGTCTTTGGCATCTGTTACATGACCTTTTATGGTAACAGCATTTTTTCCGCACGAGACTGCCAGCAGCAATCCGGCTAAACAGACAAAAAATAATCTTGTTTTCATATATTAACAATTTGTATATTAATTAATCCCTCCAATAATGTCAGGAATTTTACGGCCACAAATTTAGTTGAAAAGATGCAAAGATGCAATCTCTTTCAAGTGAAGATGCAGTGATGCAATGCCTGTTCAGGGAGATTGCATCGCGTGATTTTCAATTCTTAATTCTCAATTTTTTCTCCCATTCCCAGGCGGTAGAAAGCATGTCTTCGGTAGATGTTTCTGCTTTCCAGCCCAATTCGCTGTTGGCAAAAGCTGGGTCAGCCCACACCTTTTCGACGTCTCCTTCGCGACGGGCTACGATTTTTCTATTGACTTTCACGCCTGTAACCTTTTCGAATGTGTTAAGTATCTCCAGCACCGACAGTCCCTTGCCTGTTCCGAGATTGAAAAACTCGATTCCGTTCCTGTTTTTGTTTCCAAGAAGACGTTCTACTGCAATGACGTGAGCTTTTGCCAGATCCACAACCCAGATATAATCGCGAATAGCCGAACCGTCGGGAGTATTATAGTCGTCGCCGAACACTCGCAAACATTCGCGAATACCGATAGCCGTCTGTGTAACAAAGGGAATAAGATTGTTTGGCACACCGCTGGGCAATTCGCCGATTGCAGCGGAAGGATGTGCGCCAACCGGGTTGAAATATCTCAAAGCGATACATTTAAGCCGATTGTCGGCATGTATTGCATCTCTTATTATTTCTTCGGCGATTTGTTTTGTATTTCCGTAGGGCGATGTTGCCGGTTTCACGGGGGCATTTTCCGTAACGGGCAATATGTCAGGCTGTCCGTAAACGGTGCATGACGAGGAAAATACCAGATTGCCAACGTTTTGCTCGCCCATTAATTCAAGGATATTCAACACCGAATCCAGGTTGTTGCGATAGTAGAACAAAGGCTTTTCGACCGATTCTCCAACAGCCTTGCTGGCGGCAAAATGGATTATCGCCTCTATGTCGGGATATTTCTTAAAGACGTCAGCCAGAGCCTGTTTATCCCGACAGTCGGTTTTCTCGAACACCGGTTTTTTTCCTGTGATTGAGGCAATGCCGTCGAGTACATCTATCGAGGAATTGGACAGATTATCGACAATAACTACTTCATATCCGCTGTGTTGAAGCTCAACTACGGTGTGGGAACCGATATATCCCGTTCCCCCTGTTACTAAAATTTTACTCATTATCTTTATTTTTTATTAACTGATTCAACCACTGTTCGAGAGACGCGCTTTCCAGTCCGCGACCCACGATTTTCTTGTCTTTATCCAGCACATATACCTGTGGGACTGAATATACGCTGTATGCAATCCTGAAGTTGTTTGCATTTCCCGGATCCCATGCGTTTATCCAGTCAGTCAGTTTATGTTTGGATATAAATTCTATCCATTCTTTTCTGTCATTGCGCGAATATACGCAAAACCCTGCCACGCCTCTGTTTTTAAACTTCTGATAGATTCTATAGATTGCGGGAATCTCACTCCGGCAGTGAAAGCATGACACATCGAAGAAACAAAGCAGAACATACGGAGAATCAATATCGTAAAGCGCCTCCGCTCCACCGCTGACCGTTTCCATCTTGAGGTTTGACGCCTGTTTTCCCGGCAGAGTTTCGCGGGTTTTGTCGGCATATTCCAGGAGCTCCTTAAGCAGCATTTCGTCGTCCATCCTTGCCTTGCCTGTAGAGTAATAGCTGTCGATAATATGAATAACAACGCTTTCTATTCCTGTCATTTTAGCCTTGCCGACGCCGTTAAGAATCTGGAGATATTTGTCGAAGATATGTTTTGTGAGGAACTTCATCATTGCAGTATCGCTTTCGGCTTTTGAAAGTACGAAATCGACGGCACATATCATACTGTCGGGACGCTGTGGAATCACGCTTTCGAAGTAGCTGTCGATAGCAGGAATAAGTATCGGTGTGTTTTTCATCCGTATATCCGTCAAAGTCAGCTTGTCCCAATAGCGCTGTTTGCGAAAGTCATGCAGTCGGCGCTGCCTGGCGAGGCTGGAAGTTCCGGCAATTTCGCCTTGTTTCGGACGTGCCGGATTCATTGCCGACGCTACTGATTCCAGCAGACTGCCCGGATACTTGTTCTTTATTTCAACTTCCATGGCGTCTATCTGCCTTGTTAGCGATTCGGTTTCAGCGTAGTATGCCGGCAACGGTACATTGTCGTCCTTCCTGTTGCCTGCCAATTCGTTCTCTTTTTCCTGCCTGACAGCAATGTGTCGGGAATAGTCAGCAAAGGCGTCGTTTTCGGGAGAGCCTTCAAATGAGAGTGTTTCAAGATACTTATCCTTCGTTGCCGATATGGAGAACTTTTGATTTACTGTATCGGAGATTAAAAAGCTGAACGCGGTTTCTTTTTTAAACATCACTGCGTACATGCCCGGAACAAGCGGTTTGCTTCCCGCGAACGCTGCCCTGCCGTCTTCGTTCGTTACGGCGGTATCTACTGAACAGATGTCTGTTCCGGTATATTTTCCGAGCAGGATATCCCTGTTTTTCTTTCCCTCGATTGTGATTTTTATATCATAGGATGCTCTTTCTGTGGAAGTCTCCGGAGAGGTGTAGATCTGGCGGCCTGCATAACAGGCCGAAACGATCGCCATGCTCACCAGTGACATAACAATTCTGCTCATCACTGCTTTGTTTCTATTTTCTTCATTAAATGATTCATTAACTGGGCTAAAGACAGACTTTCCAGTCCGCGACCCACGATTTTCCTGTTTTTGTCCAGCACATACACCTGCGGCACGGAATAAACGCCGTATGCAACTCTGAAGTCGGTCTCGTTTCTTGGATCCCACACGTTTATCCAGTCCGTTAGATTATGTTCGGACACGAATTTAAGCCATTCGTTTTTATCCTTTTGAGTAAATACGCAGAACCCCGTCAGCCCCCTGTCCTTGAACGTCTGGAAGACCTTATATACTTTGGGTATTTCCTGACGGCAATGGTCGCAGGTGGCTTCATAAAAGCAAACCAGAATATAGGGTGAATCAATGTCATAGAGTGATTCGGCGCCTCCGTTGATGGTTTCCATTTTCAGGTCTTTGGCCTGTTTTCCTATCAGTGTTTCCCTGTTTTTGTCGGCATATTCGGTGATTTTCTTCATGAAGGTTTCATCTCCAACATGTACTTTACCGGTTAAATAATAGTTGTCAATAATATGAACGACAATGCTTTCCATTCCCATTATTTTTGAACCCATGTAATGGTTGAAAATGTAGGCCGAGATGAATTTTGTCATTGCGGTGTCGCCTTCGGCTTTTGACATAACGAGATCTACGGCGCGAATTATACTGTCGGGAATCTGTAAGACCATGTTTTTAAAATAATTATCTATGGCGGGAATAAGTATCGGCGTGTTTTGCATCCGTTTATCCTGCAACGTGAGCCTGTCCCAGTAATGGCTTCTGTAAAATTCAAATAAATAGCGTCTTGCACTGTCGGCGGACTTGGGTACTTCGTTCTTGTCGGGATGCAGCGGATTCATCGCCGTTGCTACCGATTCCAGCAGGCTGCCCGGATATTTATCCTTTATATCAGCTACTTTCTCGTTTGTCCGCCTTTCCCACGACTTGATTTCTTCATCTACCGCCTCCGACGGCTCGCCTGACATTTTGTTGCCGAGTTCGTTTTCTCTTTTTTGCCGGTCGATCAGGAAACGGGAATAGTCGGCAAAAGCGCTGTTCTCCGGAGAATCTTTAAATAAGAGTGTTTGGAGATACTTGTCCTTGGTTATTGATATGGCAAATGTCTGATTTACTGTATCGGAAATTAAGAAGTCAAGGATCTGTCCTCCGTCTATTGCAATCAGATACATTCCGGGAAGAAGCGGTCTATCTCCTGTAAATACAGCGTTTCCTTTTTTGTCGATCTTGGCGGTATCGATTGAATACTTGTTGGTTCCGTGGTGCATCACAAGGAGCGCATCCTTGTTTTTTTCACCCTTTATGGAAATGTCAATCGTGTAGCCTTCTGCATTTAAGGCTGTAATGGACATGAAACTTGCTAAAAACACCAATATTCTATTCATCTGCATGTTGTTATTTTATCAATTATTCGTTACTGTTCCACCGCTGATGCCCGGCATGGATACCGGAATTGACGGTTAAACATGTATCTTCTACCGGCGCGGCACATATTCTTATAATCACTAAAAGACCTGATAATACTATACTTCTATTCATTTCTGCCTGTCTTTACCAAACATGGAACAGGCTGCAAAGGTATTCAATTTTTTATTTCATCCACAAATTCTTCCGTACAGCAGTTGTACCAAAGGTTGCACGGACGAAAAAATATGCCGGCTGTAAATGAATATGCGGCGGCGTGATAATTGTTTTTACCTTTGCTTCCTGAAACATTTGATTGAATTATGATATATCCGGACAGTTTTGAACAGAAAACAGGGTTTGACAAAGTAAGAATATTTGTACAAAACCGGTGTGTAACACAGGCGGCTAAGGAAAAGGCGGGGCTGGCTGCTTTTTCCTGCGACAGGGACAGGATTACACGGCTGCTGTCGCAAACGGCAGAGATGAAAACAATATGTATGATGGACAATTCGTTTCCCGACAGCGGCTATGTGGATACCTGCCGGTTTCTGCCAAAGATAAAGACCGCAGGCAATTATCTCGAACCTGCCGAGCTGCTTAACTTGAAAACCGCGCTCCTCACAGTCAGTCGCATATCGTCGTATTTCGACAGGAAAGGCGGAGAATATCCTGCCCTGAAATCGTTGGTTTCGTCGGCAGCCGGCGAAAGCTGCGATGGAAAGCAACTGTCGGCCACAGTTAAGGAAATTGACAGAATAATAGATGATTACGCTCAGGTCAGGGACAGCGCTTCACCCGCGCTCCACGATATTCGCAAGGATATCCGCGCCCGCCAGTCGATTGCCGGCAGACGCATGCAGGCGATATTCAAATCGGCACAGAATGAAGGCATTGTCGAACCCGAACAGGGAATAACCATGCGCGACGGACGTGCCGTGATTCCTGTTTCGGCTGCCAGCAAGCGGAAGCTGAAAGGTCTGGTTGCCGGAGAATCATCGACGGGACGGACGGTGTTCATTGAACCTATGGAAGTTGTTGAACTGAACAACAGTATCAGAGAACTGGAGTTTGCCGAACAGAGGGAGATTGTAAAAATCCTCATACTCATGGCGGATTTCATGCGGCCTTCATACGAAGACATTGCCTTGGCGGGAGATATGCTTGCCGAGATCGATTTTATCCGAGGCAAGGCTTACTACGCTATCGAAACGGGTGCGGGCATGCCCGTAATAACGGACGAACTCCAGATGTGCCTGAAAAAGGCCAGGCATCCGGTGCTGATGAAGGTGCTGGCGAAGGAGAAAAAAGAGGTTGTACCGCTGGACCTTAGCCTGACCTGCGACCAGCGTATTCTGCTTGTATCAGGTCCCAACGCCGGAGGCAAGTCGGTGTGTATAAAGACCGCCGGACTGTTGCAGTACATGTTGCAGTGCGGATTTCCGATCCCGGCGTCGGAAAGCTCGGAAACAGGCATTTTTCGCAATATCCTTATCGACATTGGCGACGAGCAGTCGCTGGAAAACGATTTGAGTACATACAGTTCGCATCTCGCAAGCATGAAGATTTTCATGAAAAGCGCCGACAGCCACACTCTGATTCTGATAGATGAGTTTGGATCGGGAACGGAGCCGGCGGCAGGGGGAGCCATTGCGGGGGCAGTGCTTGAGGACATACTGAAAAAGAAAGCTTTCGGCTTAATATCCACTCATTATACCAGCCTGAAATACTTTGCCTCAGCGACCGAGGGGATTGTGAACGGCGCTATGCTTTTCGATTCCCTGAACATTCAGCCGCTGTTCAAGCTGGAAACGGGTATTCCCGGAAGCTCGTTTGCTTTCGAGATAGCAAGAAAAATAGGCCTTCCCGAAAACGTCCTCAAAGACGCCGAATCGAAGCTTGGCTCTCAGCAGGTGAAAATGGAAAAAACTCTACGTGAAATATATAGGGACAGAAAGTACTGGGAGAACAAAAGAAACAATATCAGAAAGACGGACAGGAAGCTCGAGGAACTGTCGGAAAAGTACGAAAAGGAACTGTCCGGGATAAAGGAAATGCGCAACAAGCTGATTGCCGAAGCCAAAGAGGAAGCGCGGAAAATACTGGATTCCGTAAACAGGGAGATAGAAAACACTATCCGAACAATAAAGGAATCGCAGGCCGACAGGGAAAAAACCGGAGTTGCACGAAAAAAACTCGACGAACTCAAAAAGACGGTTGCCGACAGCGCCTCCGATGACAGCAAAATAGACCGCGAGATACAGAAAATCAGGAATCAAAGGAGTCGGAAAAACAGTAAGCAAGGTAAGCCTGACGACGCCGGAGAGCAGGCAAACCGCTTGGATGCAGAAACATCTGTCAGCCGGCTCTCTCCAGGCGACAGAGTGAAAATAAAGGGACAACATGCTGCCGGAGAAGTCTTATCGGTAGGAAACAGCAATATCGCTGTAGCTATCGGCAACATAATCATGAATGTATCTCCCGACAGGATAGAGAAAATATCCCGCGACGAATATCGGAAAACGCAAAGCGGCAGAACATCCTCCATAACGTCCGACATGCTAATGAAACGCCTAAATTTCAAATCAGTGCTGGACGTGAGAGGCGAAAGGGCTACCGATGCTCTTGAACGGGTAGTCTCGTACATCGACGAGGCATTAATGCTGAACATCAGCGAAGTGAGAATACTCCACGGCAAAGGAAACGGAATACTCAGGGAAGAAATCAGACGCTATCTGAAAACTTTCGGTAACACCCTGAACTTCTCCGACGAACAGGAAGAAGCCGGCGGTGCAGGAATAACCGTTGTAACGATTGACGGTTAATTAATGCCTCATCTCTCACATATATGTGACATTACAAATACTTTACGAGCGGGGTGTAACAAATTTTGCTGCCCGGTCAAACGATATTAACGGCCTGTCATTATTCATTATATCTTGCAACAGCATTAAATATTTCCGATAGCGTACAAAAAAGTTATCACTAACTCCGCACAGGGATACTTTCGGACTTTATTATCAATTGACAATGACGAAAAAAGGTACGAAGATATTCCTTACCCCCAATGAAGCAAGGAGAGCCTCATTGCTCAACGATCCGCTGCACCATTATATATGAGCTCCCAACTAAGATATTATAATCACCGATTGTGTGTACGAC
>JAISDK010000080.1 GCA_031264875.1 Prevotellaceae bacterium | reverse complement strand
TCAGCGACAAGTCCATAGAAACAAGAACGCCAACAGTCTGACATAAAGATTGCTGGCGTTTTACCTTGTACCCCGAGTGGGACTTGAACCCACACGAACATTGCTGCTCACAGGATTTTAAGTCCTGCGTGTCTACCACTTCCACCATCAGGGCAGTTTTGCGGGCGCAAAGGTAAACTAAATTTTGTTCATAGCAACATTTTCGAACGATTTTATTTTCGAACTTGCATTTTCCTTCATTCTATCGCATCAATCAATTCTGAAAGTTCAATATACTTTTTACGTTGTTCTTCGTTTAATCTGTTTTCAAGGAAATCTGTTTTTATTCTTCCGTACCAGTGATAAAGAAACTTTTCTGAAGATATAGAAGGTATTCTATGATTTTCGAGTACAAAGGATTTTATTGTACTGTAATTTATGTTCCATTGAAAAGTGCGTTTATTGGCGTCATAGTTAGCGTATAGAATTTTAACTCTTTCTATTTCTTTTCTCTGTTCTTCATTTATCATGTAAATACCTCTGCTTACCCGCACCCACCATACTCCAAGTATTCTTTCAGTTCTATTTTTGGAAGATGCAAAGGGAAAACGTCCATTTTCGGGAATAAATTTTTCCAGACTGGACAGGCGTTGAGCAAACGGCATAAGCGAATTTACCGTCCGTTCGTATTTGGGATGATATTTTTTGTGTGACAATCCGAAAAATTCGTTATTGAAAAAAACAAACCGATGTTGAGTATCGTTAAACATTGACGTTCTCACGCTTGCAATATTTGTCTCGGGAAAATACTGTAAAACATAATCGGTAATATCTTTTGACGACCGCGGCGATTTCTTTTTAGACAAAAATTCAATAATACAACTGCGGATAGTCCCGAATTTGACATGCGTCCATTCCTTTAGAACATAAACGCTTTTTCTGTTTCTGTACGAAATAGACTCGTGTTTCAGCAGGGGAGGTCGCAACTGTACAGGGTCGGAACAGCGATGTTCCGGGTTTATTCTTTTAAATTCGGCATAAATCTCGGATAAATGCATTGGGTTGCCATTATTCTTCAATATGTCATATAGCTTATCCGACAGGTTTTTTCTTTTGTATGCAGAAATTTTGACACGCCCGTCTGTATCGGGACATATCTGAAATTCAAGACGAAGAATCTCCCTTGCTATGCCTGTAATATTAGCTGCCGCTTCCGGAACGAATTTTTTCCAGCAATGGCATTTGGTAACGAGGGTTTGAATATCCAGCAAATATTCGGACTTGTTGACTAACTGTATTTCTTTAAATTCTATCCTGAATTTATCAAAATCAAATATTTCGACAAATTCATTTTTTATAAGAAATGTACTGTGCCAACTGTTTTTTGTGAATTTTGAATCCAATCCGCCATAAAGAGTGTAATTATTATAATACAGGATGACTAATAATATTTGCAGGATAAATTCCTCCGAAAAATTACACTGTTCGTCATTTATGTAGAATTGCATATCTTCCTGCCAGATTGCATCTTTGTCCCAAGGCTTGTAAAGTTGCCAGTTTTTGTCTTGAAAAAATGCTGACTCATAGCGAAATACTTCATCAAAAATCCATTTCCGAATTTGTCGCACACGTTCCCGCGAAATCGAATATTCGGCAGCAAATTCGGCTAATGAGAGCGGTTTTTGATCCCGATAAATTCTAAAAGTCTCTTTCAGTGCATTCACAGCCCTGTTGCTATCGTTTTCCAATTGTTTTTCCAATATCCAAAACATCGGGAAATGACCGTATTTCAGATAATAGGAAACCGGATATTCGGCAACAGAACCGCTCAATCTGTAATGATTGAAAATTTCTTCCTTTAGATATTCTTCTTGTGGCATATAAAATTGCCTTGTTATCTCTATTTTTAATTTTTCTTTTAAGTCAATTGCTTCCCGCAAATTTTTCATAAAAAAATGTTCCATTGGCAACTTATTATCACTCGAACAGGTCAAATATTCGCTTATAAAAGTGATAAGCGGAATTTGCTCCAGCCAGATTCGGGCGCTGAGAGAACACGTCTGTATGATTTGCTCATATTTCTTTTCAATTGTTTTCTTTTTAAATTCATCCTGTAACAATGCATTAAAGTGTTCTATCATTTCGGCGTCAGCATCGGCGTCCTGTACGATTTCTTCTTCAAATTTGGGCAAAGTACAGTTTGGTATTGAAAACATTAAAGTCTCGCACAGCCACTGCAATTCGAAAAAAGTTTTCGCGCCGGCGCCTTCGATATTTTCAAAAGCCTCGCCCTGTTTGTAATAAATCAGAATATCGTATAGCGATTCCAGTCCGATTTTTCTACAACAGTTACCGGTGCGAACAGAAATTTCTTTTGCTCGCACCAGATCTTTGGTCAGAGGATATAATTCTCTATCTGTCATATCTTTTTTCGAATTAATTTCTGTCGCCCATGGCAATCATATATTCGTTCCAAAGGGCGTCTATATGATATTCTTTTTTATCTCCGAAAATGTGTTTGAATGCGCCGTCGAAAGACCACGGGATAACTTCGAGGGTTGTCCGGTTGAATTTACGGATAAAATCAGGGTCTTTTGTTTGGCTTAACCAATAGAGAAAGAAGCCGGTAGTTCGGTATCCATCCATATATTTTCCACCTTTCGGACGATCTTCGGGGCGAAAACAGCCATTTGCTACACGAACCGCGTCTGCAACACCTTCAATGAATGTCCAAAATTCTCCCCCGTCGGAATATGTCCCGCATCCTTGAGGTTCGAGCTGGTAAGCATGAGTTAATTCATGATACAGCACTCCTTTAGTTTCATAATCGAGTTTTGCCGTATCATTATTAACGAAATTTTTCTCAATCCATCGCGTACTATACACGATGGAGATATAATTGCCTGAACCGCTTTTCGCCGAAATCCCGTCATAATCTCTCAATGTATAATGAATAGTTTTTATTTGAGGAATACTGTCGTCCGGCGAAAAATACAGGGTTTTCAATACTTGCAAAGCGCTCTCCCTGATGTAGGCGGCAGGGTCGGGGATGATGGTGGCATATATTTTAGAACCTTCAGCGCCAACTGCCTTATCCTCGAAACGGACGTTTCCCGCAAAATAATTGTCCCATTCCTTTCCTGATGATTGAGCGATAAGAGTATAACTAAAACAAATAATCAACAGTAATGAACATAAAATATTTAAGCTTTTCATTTCATATTTTGTATTAATATTTATATCCCTTCATTTCCGGTTTTATTGACATAGCCGAATTTGCTGTCTAATTTCACCATTGCCAAGCCGTCTTCGGAAAACTCGCCAATCCAGTCATATCTGACCGGAATCACTTCCCTTCCGGTTTTGCTGACATAGCCGAATTTGCTGTCCAATTTCACCATTGCCAAGCCGTCTTCGGAAAACTCGCCAATCCAGTCATATTTGACCGAAATCACTTCCTTTCCGATTTTGCTGACATAGCCGCATTTGCTGTCCAATTTCACCATTGCCAGACCGTCTTCGGAAAACTCGCCAATCCAGTCATTTTTGACCGGAATTACTTCCTTTCCGATTTTGCTGACATAGCCGCATTTGCTGTCTAACTTCACCATTGCCAGACC
>JAISDK010000056.1 GCA_031264875.1 Prevotellaceae bacterium | reverse complement strand
GTCGAGGATTTTTTTGAGTAAATCGAGATATTGTCGCATTGATGTGTATATATATTTTTTTGTAACTACTCATTTGTGGTATATGTTCCACTATCTTATTTGGAATTTTTACCATGGATAAATGATGCCCAGGATGATCCTTTTGATTTCCAGACATTTTTTCGCTCCCAACTTTGGTTCGAAAGCTATTTCTGTTACTCCAACCGGATGTTTTTTGTTTCAGTGATTCGTATTCTGCGAGTCGTATCGTTACCATTTTTTCCATGACGCAAAAGTAACTAATATTTATTGCATCAACCGAATTTGCTTTGAACAATCGTATAAAATCTAACAGGCTATTCTTATCCCGAACTCAGGTTATAAATATTGTTCACCTTCTCTAAAATCGTCAAGAGGATTGATGGACATTGATATCAATTGATAATCGCCGGCTTTTGCAAGCTAAGCATTCAGCTGTCAATTTGCCTAAAGATATCCCATTGACTTCAATCCAAAGATAAACAGGAATATGGTTACTGCCGAAAGCGCAGTACTCATAACTACGATATGAGCTGAAATTTCTCCATCGCAACCCATATTTTCTGCCATAATGAAACTTGCAACCGCTGTTGGAGTGGCAAACAGGCAAAGCAATGTTGCCAGTTCCAGTTCCCGGAATCCCATCTGGACAAACACAATCATGGCTGCCAGCGGGATGACTACCAGTTTTGACATGACGGCAACAAATACTGTCAAAAAGTTATCCATCAGTCCCCGGAACCTGAACAGTCCACCCATCACCATTAATGCAAGTGGGGTAGCGATTTTCGATATTTCGTTCATTGGGTTTTCGAGGAAAACCGGAAACCGTATATCAAGTCTTCCCACGATAAAACCTGCGATACAGGCAAGAATCAGAGGATTTTTGAAAATGTTTTTTACTATCAGGGCAAACGATATGGACGAAACAGATTTTGTTTCCGAAAAAACTGTTAATACAACAACTGCAACAACGTTATATACCGGAATAACTACTCCCAGAAGCATCGATACGGGGATTATTGCACTGTCGCCATACATGCCTGTTGCCAGCGGAAGCCCGTAGATTATAAAATTACTTCTGTAGATACCCTGTATCAGACTGCCCGTCGTTGCTCCGGGTTTCCTGAACAGGGGAACAATAATCAGAAGGGTTACTATCACAATGATTATCCCGGCGAATGCCGATAAAACCAGTTTTGTGTCGAACAGGGTAATGAGCGAGCCGTCGAAAGTATTTCGTATATTTTGAAAAAGCATCAGGGGCAGGGGAAAATTAAACACAAACCTGTTTGCTTCCAATAAAATCGACTCCGAGACAAAACGTAACTGCTTCAATACATATCCTGTTGCTATCAGCAAAAAAAGCGGCAACACCACATTGATGGAAAATAAAAAATCGCTCATTCAACATAATTTTTTCAACCCCAAAGGTAAGCGTTTTTTTCTACTTGCACGGTTACGCCTGTTAAGTCCGCTATAATAAATCGGATAGACAGGGAAAGGAACAAGCGCCTGTTCGGGATTATCACGCAGTTATTCCGCTGCTTTTTTTCCGGCATTTTCGCGTAAAGTGTGGCGCACGTCTATAATTTTACCTTTAAAGACCCAGTAACGTTGCAGCATGTAATTATAGAAGATAGAAACTATGATGTCGGTAATAAGCCGGCTTATTTTGTAATCTATATGACCGTAAGTCGTCAGCAAATAAGTTCCAAGCGTCTTCAATCCTATGCTGCTTGTCACAACAAAAATAAATCGCCACAGTTGCTGTGTAAAGGAAAATTTGTAGTCGCTGTTTTTCGAGTAGAAAGTCCAGTTTTTGTTTACGGAAAAGTTCATAATTGCACCCAAAGTACAGGCAATAATGATAGAAACGGTATAATGTATTTTGACAAATTCTGTTAACAGAATCATAATGAAATAATCGCATACACCGCATATAAAAGCGGAAAACTGGGCTCTGACAAAAGTTTCCAGTCTTCCAAGTATGCTGTTACGAGGCCTTGGCATTTTTTTCTTCCTTATCCCGACTGTCAGCAAACTTGAACAGTTTTAACGAATCTATAATGTTTATTATAAATAAAATAACACAGGCCAGAATGCCTGCATACACAATGGAACCCTGCCATACAGTTTCGATAATCAGAAACAGGGAAAGGATAACTCTCACTTCGGTGGGACCAAAAATTCCGGAGTCAATAGTGTATTTGCCAATGATTTTGTACCTCAACAGGGCGGTCATCATAGCCCAGCCGTACAATACGACAAAACCGAAGCCTAACAGTTCCCATTTTCCGCCTACATAGACTATGTAACCCAGCCCGATCAGGATATTGGTAAGCCAATCAACTGTAAAATCAAGCGAAAAGCCATACCATTTTCGCGGTTTGTTTCTGTAATATGCCAGCCGTCCGTCCAGCGAATCGCCAAACCAGTTAATGGCGAATCCTAAAATGCCGAATAGCAGGAAGCTCCGGTGAAGATAATAGGCGAGAATGAAACTCGCCGCCGTAATAAAGCTTCCTGCCAAACCGATGGCTGTCAGGATATTCGAATTAATCCACAAAGGTATGCGCTGCACAAGAAATGCAAGCAGATTTTGTTCGTATTTTTTCAAAAGATTTGTCCGTTCTCTATCCTTAGTGATTCTGGACAATGCATTTTCGGTATTATTCATGCTCTTATATATTTAACAGCACAAAAATAATACAAATTTATATATCTGAAATATTTTTTCGCGAAAATATTTCTATCCAGTTACGGAAGTCCATCCCTGTGCTTTTATTTTCAGTTCATTACCTTCGGGAGTAACGAGGTATGCACCCTGTGAAGCGTCGGTTATATATCCGATGATTTCGAAACCGGACAGGCCTCTTACTCTTTCATATTCGGATATTGGCACAGTGAATAGAAGTTCAAACTCGTCGCCTCCGTTCAGCGCAGCCGTCACGGCGTCGAAATTCATTTCTTTGCATACGGCGAATGTTTCGGATGCTATCGGGATTTTTTCTATATAGATTCTTACGCCTGCGTCCGACTGTTTGCAGACATGAAGTATGTCCGAAGCCAGGCCGTCTGTAATGGCTGTCATGGACGATGGCTGTATTTCATTGTCTTCAAATGCCTTTAGCATATCTATACGAGCTTGGGGACGAAGCTGCTTTTGAAGGACATAGTCATATCCGTCCAGCTTGGGTTGAGTGCGGTTACTTTCAAAAATCCGCCGTTCGCGTTCCAAAACCTGCAACCCCATGTATGCCGCTCCCAGACTTCCTGAAATACAGACCAAATCGTTCACTTTAGCTCCGCTTGTGTAGCAAAGGCTGCTTTCAGGCGCCTCGCCTATAGCGGTTATGTTTATTGCCATACCGGTCATCGAGGTTGTAACGTTGTTTCCCACCAGGTCGATGCTGTATTCCGAACATGCGGCATGTATTCCCTCATAAAGAGATTCGATGTCCGAGACGTTAAACCGCGAAGAGGCTCCCACAGATACAAGTATTTGCTGTGGAAGGGCATTCATTGCGGCTATTTTCGATACGGCATGAGTTACCGTTTTGTAGCCCAAATGTTTCAATGGCGTATAAACCAGATTGAAATGTATGCCTTCAAGGAAGGTGACGGAACTGATTTGTTTCGGTTTGCTCGATGCGGCAACAACTGCGGCATCGTCAAAAGATTTTACTGTTGATTGCTGTTGCGCTTCAAATCCGGCATTTAGCCTGTCGAGCAAAGCAAATTTTCCAATTTCGGAAACGTTCATTTAAATTTAGTTAAAGATTTCAATTTATTTTCTCCAAAGCGAGGTTAAGAACTTCCTGCATTGTTTCCACATATTTGAATGTCAATCCTTCCAGATATTCCTCTTTTATTTGTTCTATATTTTTCCTGTTGTCGGCAGAAAGTATTATTGTTGAAATGCCGGCGCGTTTGGCGGCAAGTATTTTTTCCTTGACTCCGCCAACGGGAAGGACTTTTCCGCGAAGGGTTATTTCACCGGTCATTGCAATTCCTTTTTTTACTTTCCGTTTCGTAAAAATTGATGCAATGGATGTCAGCATTGTGATTCCGGCAGAAGGTCCGTCTTTGGGAATGGCTCCTTCGGGAACGTGGATATGCACATTTTTCTTTTCGAATATTTCTTCGTCGATATTCAGGTCGGAAGCATGAGCCTTGATATATTCCAGCGCTATCATTGCCGATTCTTTCATCACTTCGCCAAGGTTGCCGGTGATTTGCAGATTGCCTTTTCCGTGACTTACGCTTGCTTCGACATAGAGAATTTCTCCGCCTGCTTCTGTCCATGCAAGCCCTGTGGTCACTCCCACATAATTGTTGGAGCCAATCATGTCTTTCTGAATTTTGGGGATTCCAAGAATTTTCTTCACTTCCGAGGACGATATTCTTTTCTTGAATTTTTCGCCGAATACCAGAGCTTTGGCTCTGTTGCGGATTATTTTTGCAATCTGTTTGTCGAGGTTTCTGACGCCCGATTCGCGTGTATATTCCTCTATGATTGTTTCGATTGCCGATTCGTCGAACAGCAGTTGTTTCGGCTTTATGCCGTGAGCATCCAGCGATTTGGGTATCAGGTGACGTTTTGCTATTTCCATTTTTTCCTGGCCGATATATCCCGACAGGTTTATCATTTCCATTCTGTCGCGAAGTGCAGGGTGGATGGTATCCACGCGGTTTGCCGTTGTAATGAACATGACGCGTGACAGATCGTAATCCAAATCCAGGTAATTGTCTCTGAAAGTGGAATTTTGTTCCGGATCGAGAACTTCGAGCAGCGCTGACGAAGGGTCGCCCTTGAAATCGGAGCCTACCTTGTCTATTTCATCAAGAATGATAACGGGGTTGGACGTTTTGCAGCGGTTGATTGTCTGTATAATTCTACCCGGCATAGCGCCGATATAGGTTCTTCTGTGTCCGCGTATTTCGGCTTCGTCGTGCAGGCCGCCAAGGGATATTCTGCCGAATTTGCGGTCTAAGGCGCGCGCTATTGATTTGCCCAGTGATGTTTTGCCTACTCCGGGAGGGCCATGCAGGCAGATAATCGGTGATTTTAAATCGCCTTTGAGTTTTATCACGGAGAGGTATTCGAGCATTCTTTCCTTGACTTCCTCCAGACCGAAATGGTCTTCGTCCAAAACTTCCTTTACACGCTGAAGGTCAAGATTGTCATGCGAACATTCGTCCCACGGAAGGTCGGTAAGGATTTCGAGATAATTCATCTGTACGGAAAATTCTCCGCCTATGGGACTCATTTTCTCAAACTTGCTCAGTTCCTTGTCGAATGTTTCCTTTACGTACTGAGGCCATTTTTTCGATTCTGCCTTTTCGGCCAGACGCTCGACTTCTCCATCGAGAGGATTGTTGCCCAGTTCATTCTGGATTGTCTTGATTTGCTGATGCAGAAAATATTCGCGCTGCTGCTGGTCCATTTCCGAACGTACCTTCTGCTGAATGTCGTTCTTGATTTCCATTAACTGCAGTTCGTGTCCGAGAAGTTCTACAAGTTTCAAGGCTCGTTCCTTTAAATCGCCGATTTCGAGCAGCACCTGCCTGTCGGTATGATTTTCAAATTCGATATTTGCCGATACGAAGTTTATAAGAAGCTTGTAGTTTTCGATATTTCTTATGGCAAACGAAGTTTCGGGGGGCAGATGCGAGGAAAAGTTTATCATCTTGGATATCGAATCTTTTACGGCGCCTATGATGGCTTCAAAATCCTTGTCGGATTTTGGGGGTTCGATATCCGTCAGCATGTGGACGTATGCTGCAAAAAAAGGATCCTGCTGTACAAAATTCTCGACGGTAAAACGCTGCAGGCCCTGCAACAGGATTGTTACAGCGCCGTCGGGCATTTCAAAGATTTTAAGTATCCGTGCGAGTGTGCCAACTCTGTACAAGTCTCCATATTCGGGTTCTTCTACTTTGGGGTCGATTTGCCCGACCGCTCCAATCATCCTTGATCCCGAGTATGATTCCCGAATCAGTTTTATGGATTTGTCCCTGCCCACTGTTATCGGCATGACGACCGACGGAAATAGCACTGCGTTACGTAAAGCAAGTACGGGCAAGGGCATTGGTAATTCCTTTTCGGTAAAACTTTCCGAAGTGTCTTCGTTCAGGGGTATAAAACCAATATTATCGCCCATAGTACTTGTTACAAATATTTTATCCAACTTGTCAAAAGCCATATAATCCTCCCTTCTGCCAAAATGTCATGATTTACTGTCATAGTAGCAAAATTGTAATTCATCTTTTCAAATATCTTTATACATAATTAATGTATCAACCGGCTTGTTTTTAACATACTACATTAAATACGCCCTGTTTATACAGGTTATGACGCCGATTATACAACAACATCTGTTCCAAAATGGCAAAAAAACCAATATTTATTAACTTTTTAGTGATCTTAGGACATTTTTAATTCTTAACCTACTCATACGCTCCCATTTTTAACATTTCCACTTCCCTGCTTGTAAGAAGGCGGTAATGTCCGCGTCTCAAGCCTTTTTTTGTAAGACCTGCAAAGTAAATTCTGTCGAGTTTAACAATGCCGTATCCCAATTTTTCGAACATGCGGCGAATGACTCTGTTTCTGCCCGAATGAATCTCTACTCCCAGCTCGGCTTTATTGGTTTCCGATATATGGATATTATCCGCTGCAGCCTGTCCGTCTTCAAGATCGACGCCTTCCAGAAGGGTTTGCAAATCGGCTCTGGTAATGTTTTTGTCAAGCTGCACTTGATACACTTTCAATTTGTTGTAGGATGGATGGGTTAGCTGTTTCGCCAGATCGCCATCATTGGTAAAAAGCAATACTCCGGTAGTGTTTCTGTCCAGTCGTCCGACGGGATAGATTCTTTCCCTGCACGCTCCGGCAATCAGTTCCATAACTGTTTTTTTTGCATGTGGATCCTCGGTTGTGGTAATATAGTCTTTAGGCTTGTTCAAAAGGAGATACGCTTTGTTTTCTCCCTTCAGGCGCTCTTCATTAAATCGGACGTCGTCATCTTTTCTGACTTTTGTGCCTAATTCTGTGACTGTACAGCCATTGACCGAAACAACTCCGGCAACTATATATTCATCGGCTTCCCTTCGCGAGCATATACCCGAATTTGCAATAAACTTGTTCAACCTGACCAGCCCGTCGCCCTGTTTCTCCTGCAAACTGCTCTTACCTGTATTTCTGCGTGTATGCAATGTGCTGTCCGACGAATATCTCCGGGGCTTATCCTGAAAATCTCTTTCCGGTCTGTCGGAATACGATCTGCGGGGTTTACGCTCGCCTCTGTCGGAATAGTTTTCTCTTTCCGATGACGTCGAATATCTCCGGGGTTTGTCACGAGAATCTCTTTCCGGTCTGTCGGAATACGGCCTGCGGGGCTTCCGCTCATCTCTGTCGGAATAGCTATCCCTTTCCGAGGATGTCGAATATCTCCGGGGTTTATCTTGAAAATCTCTTTCCGGTCTGTCCGGATACGACTTGCGACGAGGCCTCGGCTCCCGACTGCTACTGCTTTTTCCGGTTTCGTCTTTTATCTCCCATACACTCGAACCGGCTGGTTTTTTTTCTGTTTTATCCATTGAAGATGTTTTATCTTTTCCCATATTTTTCCATGTTTTCCGCTATTTATAACGACTGTATTTTATAAACAATCAAAGCGCAAACATAGTTAAAATTATTGACAACTTATTAAAACCACAATTCGGTATAACAAAACGGGAGGGCAGAGACCTTCTTTCCGGAGACAGGAGATGATTACTTTCGGGCGGGGCTTTTCAATATGCTTTGTATTGTGCCGGCAGTTCTGGAAATCCTTTAATTCTGACAATTCTGATTCTATCGATTGACTTTTACTTGGAAGTTTACAATTATTGTGTATCTTTGCGCCTCGTTTTATTAAGATGATATATAAGTATAACGATTATTAAATATTTATGGGACGGGCATTTGAGTATCGTAAAGCAACCAAACTGAAGCGCTGGGGAAATATGGCAAGGGTATTTACCAAACTTGGCAAACAGATTACCATAGCGGCAAAATCGGGAACCGATCCCGCAACAAATCCGAGTCTTAGGGCTATTATTCAAAACGCCAAAGCGGAAAATATGCCCAAAGAAAATATCGAAAGGGCTATAAAGCGGGCTGTTGAAAAGGACCAGTCCGATTACAAGGAGATAGTTTATGAAGGCTATGGCCCTTATGGAGTAGCATTTATAATCGATACAGCAACCGATAACCCTACAAGAACCGTTGCAAACATACGCAGTTATTTTAACAAATATAGCGGCTCGCTGGGAACATCGGGAAGCGTGGAATTTATGTTCGAGCACAAATGTGTGTTCAAAGTTGCCGCAAAAGAAGGAATGGATATCGAGGAACTTGAACTCGAACTTATTGATTGTGGCGCCGAAGAACTGTTTATGGATGAAAACCGGATAGTGATATACGGAGCCTTCGAATCATTCGGCAGTATCCAAAAATATCTTGAAGAAAACGGTTTTGAGATCATTAATGCGAATTTTGACAGAATCCCTACAGGAGAATTAAAAGCTATCACTGCGGAGCAGACAGTTGAACTAAATAAACTTATAGAGAAATTTCACGACGATGACGATGTTCAGAACGTGTTCCACAACATGTCCGAATCGGGCGAACAAATAAATGAGTAAACATGTACAGTAATCCAATGTCACAAATGCCTGCGGTAGTAAAAAATCTGCTAATCATTAACGGATTAATGTTTTTGGCACGCTACCTGTTTGATAATTTCATGATTGGAACTTTTTCGCTTTTTTATCCGGCATCTTCTTATTTCAAGTTTTTCCAGTTACTCACGCACATGTTCATGCACGCGGATTTGATGCATTTGTTTTTCAACATGTATGCCTTGTGGCTGTTTGGCTCTATGATAGAAAGAGTATGGGGCGGTAAAAAATTTCTGTTCTACTATCTGTTAACAGGACTTGGCGCGGCATGTCTGCATTTATTAATTGAATACCTGAAAATACAGAGTATGGATGTATTCGAATATTCGAATAAAATCCAGCAAATTTACAGAACTCCAATGCTGGGCGCTTCGGGAGCGGTATTCGGAGTTTTGCTTGCTTTTGGAATGATGTTTCCGAATACGGTTTTGCAACTCATAATACCTCCTGTACGGCTGAAAGCTATCTGGCTGGTAGTGATATACGGCATACTGGAACTTCTTTTCGGAGTAACTCAGACAACTACTGGCGTGGCGCATTTTGCACATGTCGGCGGGATGCTGTTCGGGTTTATTCTGATAACATACTGGAAACACAGGGGAACGTTGTTCAGAAATGATGATTATTTGTAATAATAATATTATATATAGTTAAATTGATTTTTAAAGAAAAAGAAAAATGATTTTAGGATTAATTCTTTTACAGGCTACAGGCGTAGCAAATGCAGGCGCGGCAATAGGTGCAGGATTGGCAATTATCGGCGCAGCAATAGGTATCGGGAGAATAGGCGGTTCGGCGCTGGAAGCCATAGCGCGGCAACCCGAAAAGATAAACGATATAAGGTCGAGTATGATACTCGCTGCAGCCCTGATAGAGGGCGCAACTTTTTTTGCAATATTAGTGTGCATTCTGGCTTTAATATTATAATAACAGCAAACAGGCAAGGATATGGATCTTTTCAAACCGGATGTGGGACTGCTGTTTTGGATGCTGCTTTCGTTTGTGATACTGTTTATCATATTGCGTAAGTATGCATGGCCGGGTATTTTGAAGGGTGTCAACGAAAGAAATAAACATATCGAGGACGCCCTTATATCGGCACAGGCAGCCAGAGAACAGATGGACAGGTTTCAGCACGAAAGCCAGGAACTTATTGTTCAGGCTAAGGAAGAACAGATTAAAATACTGCAGGAAGGCAAACGGATAAAGGACACTGTTATCAGCGAGGCTAAAGAACAGGCTCGCGCCGAGGCAGAAAAAATTATCGACGAAGCGCATAAATTCATCGAAAAACAAAGAGAAGAGGCCATGAAGGAAATAGACCGGAAAGTGGCGGATTTGTCGGTGGATGTTGCAGAAATCATTCTCAGAAAAAAACTGGAAGACGCCGACGAGCAGAAAGCTCTGGCAAGGAAATTGATGGTAAAAATGAGTGAAACAGTTGCAAATTAAATTTTTCATGCAATGAACATGACTACTGTCGGAACACTGTCATCGCGATATGCACGTGCACTTTACGCTTATGCTTCGGATAATGGTGAGGAAGAGAAAGTTTATGGTGAAATGAAATTCCTGTCGCACGGATTTTTGTCTGTCCCGGAATTGAAAGAGTTTTTGCAGAATCCTGTTCTTACGCTGGAAATCAAATTGCAGGCGCTGGAAACAGCTTCGGGTGGCAATGTGACAAAATCCCTGAAACATTTTTACGAATTTGTTTTCCTCAGAGAAAAACACGATTTGCTTTTGTACATGGCTTCGGCTTATTTGTCGGTGTACCGGAAAGCAAAAAAACTTGTATATGCGGATTTGATAGCCGCTGTCGAACCTGACAGCGAGTTTATTGAAAGTGTTAAAAATTATATTTTGAAAGAATACAGCGACGATCCTGCTATTGAATTGTCGATAAGCATAGACCCCGCTATAATAGGCGGGTTTATACTTAACGTCGATGGTAAACAGCTGGATTTAAGTATTAAAGGTGAATTGAAAAATATACGTAAATCAATATTAAAAAATTTGTAAACAATGCAGACTGATTTGCAAAAAATCGTATCAATCTCCGGACAGCCGGGTTTGTTCAAATATCTTTCCCAAGCCCGTCACGGGACTATAGTAGAAAGTATAAAAGACGGAAAACGGACTTGCGTACCTGCTTCGGTGAAAGTTAGTTCGATGGCAGAGATAACTGTTTATGCCAGCAGCGGGGACGATTTGCCCCTGAAAGAAGTTTTTACGAAAATCAGGGAAAGAAACGGTGGCGAAAAGGCAATATCTCACAAATCGCCGGTCGAAGAACTCATGGCCTATTTTGAAGAAACTGTACCCGAATGTAATAAGGAAAAAATATATCCGCACCATGTCAAAAAAATTATCGCATGGTACAATATCCTGCAGGAAAATCAAATGCTCGATTTTGTAGAGGATAAGAAGGAAGAACAGGAAGAAGCCAGGGATGGCGACGAATCCGAAAATTCTTCCTCCAATGATTTACAGCAGTCATAAAATCCTGTTACAGCCGGTAAAAATGCAGAGGCTAAAACCATTGTTTATATACAAAAGGCTTTAGCCTCATTGGTTACTGGTTTTAACCATGCATCAGCAATTCTGTAAACACCTCCAGGTACGACATCACCATTGATATACCCAGACGTAAGTTGTATAGCGGGTTTTCGGCGGATTGCCAATGACTTGTCCGCCGACTTTTTCGCCGACTCTGTTGGTCAGGCGGAGACCGTTCTGAAAGAATACCGGGTCGTCGTCGTGAAAGCGATAGGCTGAAAACTCATTCTTTTCCTTGTCGAAATGCGTCAGACCGGCAACATTAGTATGGTACCGTCCCCTGTTGAAGTAATACGTTCCCAGAAAATAATCTTCCAGACCGGAAGAAAGCAACAGCGTATCTCTGCTTTCATTGAAATATGCACGGATGCAGGATTCCATGTAACTTAAATCTGTCCATCGCTCGCCGCCTTCCGAAAGCGTGCGCAAGCCCTTAGCGGCGATTGTTACGAGAAACAGCGCTCCTTTGCCTTTCACGTCGCACATATCGAACTCCACAAGCGGGTCGAACTCCCTGTTTTCGAGTTTATACAGTTTCAGTCGCGCATTATCGGGCAACGGTACTCCGCCCAGTGTCGCCGGCAGGTTTTCCGTACCGCGAATAATCCACCAGAACATGGGCTTGTCGGGAGAATCGGAATTTAACTGAGCCGTCACCTTTATCTCCTTTCCGAAAGGGATGCGAAATGTATTATATACTCCGCTTGGCGATCCGGTCTTGCCCATTTTGTCTGTTGTCCAGGGTGCATGACTGTCATTAAAGCCCATTCCGTGACCGAGAAACATTTCCATGTCAATTGACGGCAGAACTTCGCCATCCACATAAATCCTGATAAGCGTCTGTTCGTAACCTTTGAAATCGCCGCCAAACCATATATGGCTCAAAGCGCCTTTCCCTTTGTGATGAAGCATAACCGTCTCGCTGTCTTTCGTCAGTATTGAGAGCTGCTTGCCTGTAGAACCGAAACTTTTCATGTTGTCGGTTGTGTTCTTTGCCTGACTGAAGACCTGTATAGGTAATAAAGCCAGCATTACAATAAATGATAAATTCCTTTTTGTCATAATATTTGTCATATTTTTTAATTTTCACGGGGCAAAGATAGTTAACAATGAATAACTCATGTTACGCAGTCCCTCATTAAAGGAATTTAATTCAAAAAAAACTGTTTGCATAGGAGTTATATGAAAGATATTCCAATGATGGGAGCATCACAGCAATTGACATGCCTCGGATTTCTTCCCGACGCCGTTGGCGAATACTCCGACGCCTCGGATGTCTTCCCGACGCCGTTGGCGTTAAATCCGACGCCTCGGATTTCTTCCCGACGCCGTTGGCGTTAAATCCGACGTCTCGGATTTCTTCCCGACGCCGTTGGCGTTAAATCCGACGTCTCGGATTTCTTCCCGACGCCGTCGGCGGAAAAACTTACGCGAAAGTTTTCTTCCCACAGGATGTGGCGGAAAATCCCACACATGGGATTTCTTCCCACAGGGTGTGGCGGAAAATCCCACGCATGGGATTTCTTCCCACAGGGTGTGGCGGAAAAACTTACGCAAAAGTTTTCTTCCCACAGGGTGTAGCGAAAAATCCCACGCCTTAGATTTCTTTCCTCTCGGCAAAAGCTCTGCCTTCATCGGGCGGGAATCATGATTAACAATTATATTACAATTATACCACTCGCGGCATAATTTTGTGAATTGCTTTACTGTCGCACGTCTATTATACACAACTCCGCAAGGAGTTGAACTGCTCCGCAGTTCTGATTGAGATTAGACGGTTTACCCCGAACAAGCATAGCGCAGTTCGGGGTTATCGACCTCAGACGCCTACGGCGTCATAAGACACGAAGAATCGCTACATTTTTATCTCATAATTTTACACCGCGCGTAGTATAACAATGAATAATTGAGATGCGGATTTTTGCCGTACACTCATTGCATATTGTTTAAGTAATGTGTAAAAAATAAGATGGCAATTATATTATAAGAAACATTTCAGGCACACCATCTGATTTTGTCCTTCGGGCATTTGCCCGAAGTATTTTTTCGATCGAATTTGTCGTTC
>JAISDK010000052.1 GCA_031264875.1 Prevotellaceae bacterium | reverse complement strand
GATGATATGAGTAAGGTCGCTCACATCCAGGCCTCTTGCAGCCACGTCGGTAGCCACGAGCAGCTTGATGTTGCCGATACGGAATTTCTGCATCACGTAATCGCGCTGCACCTGCGACAGGTCTCCGTGCAGAGCCTCGGCATTGTAGCCGTCGCGAATGAGTTTTTCCGCAATCTCGCCGGTTTCGCGTTTCGTCCGGCAGAATACGATTCCATAGATGCTGGGATTGTAGTCAACAATTCTTTTCAGAGCGTTGTATTTGTCCTTGCTGCTGACCGTGTAGCACAGGTGCTTAATGTTTGCGGCGCCGGAATTGCGGGAACCGATGACTATTTCCATGGGAGAATCCATGTAGTTTGCGGCAATGCTGGCGACTCTGTCGGGCATTGTTGCAGAAAACAGCAGCGTCCGGCGCTCTTTCGGCACTACTTTGAGAATGTCGTTCAAGCTGTCGATAAAACCCATGTTCAGCATTTCGTCGGCTTCGTCGAGCACCACATTTTTCACTGTACTTAAATCTACCGCTTTCCGGTGGATCAGATCCAGCATGCGTCCGGGGGTTGCAACGATGAACTGTACGCCTTTTTTCAAGGCGCGCATCTGATTGTCAATACTTGCGCCGCCATATACCGGCAGGATGTGCAAGTCGGGCAGATATTTGGAGAAACTGATCAAATCGTCGGTTATCTGCAGGCACAGTTCCCTCGTGGGACAAAGTATTAATGCCTGTACTCCTGCCGCTTTCGACATATCTACCATGCTGATAAGCGGCAAGCCAAATGCCGCTGTTTTTCCTGTGCCCGTCTGTGCCAGAGCGATAATATCTCTGTCGGATTCAAGCATAACGGGTATAACTTTTTCCTGTACAGGCATGGGAGTTTCAAATCCCAAGTCTTTTATAGCGCTGAGGATTTCGGGATTCAATCCCTGAATTTCAAAATTTATCATATAAAAATCAAAAAAAACAATTAGGCGCGTTTCCCTTTTGAGTATTGAAACACCACCTAATCAATACATAAAAACGTAAACCCACCGGTTAAAAACGGCGCAAAGGTAATGCTTAATACTTAATATGCAAACTATATCACTCATGCAAATAAATTCAGAACTATTTTAATTGATATATTTCTCAAACGGTTTCACAAATTTTATAATCATATCTCCGGCACGTTTTTTTGCCTGTGTAACAAAATGTTTAAGATAAAGTTCCGTCCATTTTTCGCGTGTATCCTTGAAAGTTTGGGGCAAATCGCAAACGTGAAACTGTATTTGCATTGCAGCTGCCCAATTAATATACAAATCGGAAGGATTAGCATTAAACAGACTGGCAAAGTGAGCGTTTGTGCAAGTTAATCTGTCGTGTTCAAGTTTCCAGTCAAGTTCAAAATAGTTGATAGTAAAGTTATCAAATTCTTTATTGTCAATCATTTTTGCACAAAGTTGAGCCAGTTTGTAAGACGAAATAATGTTTGGAGGTTGAGCCGATTTCAAAATATTACGGGTTTTAATATCAATCAATTCGTAAAAATTATCTTTGACAACTAAAATATCTGCTGTGTCATTTTGTTTTTCATCAAACGGATTTTCCATACTCCATTTGTCAGTAGCATTTTTACCGCGACTTAACAGAAACAAAACAGTTGGCGAGTTGAACAAAGCCTGCCTTGCATCAAAGCCGATTACATCGGGATTTTTACTGAAGAGGTCATTCAAATACTCGTATTGACGAAATGTGTTTTTTGGAAACTGTTTTTTGATTTCTGCATAAACGTGTTTGTCGAAAGGTTCTCCTGCTGCGTGTCCTGACAAAGTACCCGACAAAGGCTTTGGAACAGAAGTTCCTTTCATTTTTTTGTTTAACTTGTTGTAATCAACTATCATATTTACATCATAATTAACTGATTTATGAAATGGTTTATATCTTTCAAATATATCTCTTCCCTTGTTTCAACATATCGTTGAGATAAATTTGTAATGTTGTTGTGCAACGACACTTCTTCGGTTTTATTCCAGTCTATCACCCTGAAAGGAATACTCGAAATTGGTTTTTCGGAAAATTCCACAATATTGCCTTTTACAATGCCATTACATTTTAGCCAGTCAAAAACAAAAGCGCTGTTCAAATATGCCAAAATATATTCCAGGCTCTCTTTTGTCGTTGTTTTTCTGAAAATTGCCGTCACATCCTGCGTTGGATACACTCCCCCTTCGACTAATGAGAAGCGAAAATAATTTTTATTTGAAATTCGCTCTTTGCAAGGAACAAAAATTCGCTTTTCCTGACGGCTAAACAAATTGAAATTTCGCAAAAAAACCCATTCCCAAAAATTTATTTTACGGTTATATTGATACCTGTTTTCCAAATCAGTTTTAAAAAGCAAAAAATGAGAGTAGAAATGCGGGTATTTTTCTCTTACCTCTTCTTCGTTTAATCCTTCAGGGATATAAATATATGGAGTTGTATTACTGGGATAGAATGGATTTAGATCTCTGGCTTTAACTACCTTAATGATTGCTTGCTTTTCCGTTTCACTCAGAAGGCCGCCGTTTACCTGAAACGCTTTGTCCAAACCGCTTACAAGTCCATTGCCTATTTCGCAGAAGTCGCCAACAGTATGCAATGCGGGTTTATCATCAGGCATTGCAAACAGGGTATTTGACTGCTGTTTTTTACAGCTTTTCTCAAATATCTTGAGCTGGTTTTGTGCTGTTTCAGTTTGCAGCAGCCATCTTTTATTTGTCTTAAATTGAGGCACGCTTAAATACTCGGCATCAGAAAAAAGATATTTTCGCTTGAGCTTGCTTAAGGTTTCAATTGTGAGCTTTTGGTTGACATAGTATTTTGACACGCTAACTGTGCTGTTTTTCTTTTTACTTTTTATGTATTTGAAAATTACTGTGGAAACTGTTACTTTGTCAAAAATGGGCGTTTCGTTGAAATGATAGATTTCTTCAAAATATCCGTTGACAACCATATAATTACGCAAGGAAATGGAATGTGTCGTGTTCATCCAGTATTCGGGACAAATAAAAATCAGTTGTCCATTATCTTTCAATAATTCAATGGATTTTAAAATAAAAATATACAAGTAATCGCACAGGGAGTTGCAGTATTTATTCCATAAGGGATTGCTTGCCAGTTCCTGCTTTAATTCGTCTTCAAGATTTTTCCATCGAATATAAGGCGGATTGCCAATGATTAAATCAAATTTTTCATTGATTTTTGCCGACACAAAACTTTCGTATCGCACATTCGGAAAATCTTTTGCTAAATAGTTGTCTATTTCGTATGCCGTTACATTTTCAAACCCTTTTTCCTGTAGTAAGCCAAGAAAGATGCCTTGTCCGCATGAAGGTTCTAAAATATTTGAAGCCTGAGTAATATCAGCCAAGCCAATCATAAAGTCGGCTACAATTTGCGGTGTGAAATATTGACCATACTTGTTTTTATCTTGATTCTTACCTGCCATTTTTTTTAATTTTACCAGGCCGCAAAGGTACAATTTCATTTCATTCAGGGAAACTGAAATCGTAACTTAAGGCTTGCCTTTGACGGGAACAGCAGAATATTTGAAATTACATTTAAACATATATCCTCCAGATTCGTTATATAGTCGGAGTAAAGATTATGTATAGAGTTTTTAAAACGTTTTTCATTTTTACATTCAGCGCCTGTACCGTTTCGGAACAGATGGATATAGATGTGTAAAGCGACAGCTGTCGGGCAGGCGCTGGCTTGCCTGGCGGCTGTATTTTTTTGTGCAAAAGGAGAGAGATAATTGAAATTTACGTGCTGTATAAAACGGCTGTTCTCCATAACCGGCTGGAAACGGTTTTTCCTTTGTTTCCTGACGGTGTGGATTGCAGTGAATTTCGCGCAGTCCGCTTTTACGGAGATACACAGCGACGAGGCATATTATTATATATATGGCGAAAATCTTGCGTGGGGCTATTTCGACCATCCCCCCATGGTGGGATTGATGACATACGTTTCCAGCCTGTTTTTTTCGGGAAACCTGGCAGTACGGTTTGCAACCGTTTTGCTACAGTTTTTTACGCTCGTTCTCATCTGGAGACTTATTGATGAGAAAGCGCCGGATACGGGGAAAACCGTTCTGTTTGCAATCGTTTCGAGTTCGACGGTAATGTTTCAGGCATACGGATTTATTACCGCTCCCGATGTTCCCCTGCTATTCTTTACCGCCCTGTTTTTACTTGCTTACCGCAAGTTTCTTCAACACGAATCGTGGCGGCACACGCTGATGCTTTCCCTTTCCATGTCGGGAATGATATACAGCAAATACCATGCATTCCTTGTCATCGGATTCATCGTGCTGTCCAACCTCCGGATATTGACAGGCAGCAGGTTCTGGCTTGCCGTAATTTTTACCGCCGTGCTGCTCATTCCGCATGTTTACTGGCAGGTATCCATGGATTTTCCAAGTTTCAAATATCACCTGAGCGACAGAAGCGCAAGCTTCAGATGGAGTTATTTTCTGGAATACCTTCCGAACCAGCTGGCCGTATTTAATCCGTTCACGCTTGCCGCCGCGGCTTACATAATTGTGAAGTACAGGCCGCGCGAGATATTCTACAGGGGATTACATTCGCTTGTTGCCGGCATCGTTGCCTTCTTCTGGATAATGAGCTTCAGAGGACATGTTGAACCGCACTGGACGGTGGCCTGTACGATTCCGATGATCGTGATGGTTTACAGGTATTCGCTTCGCGACAGGAGACTGATGAAATATGTAAAGTACTGTATCCTGCCCTCCATTTCGCTGATTTATACAGCCCGGATACTGCTCGTTGCCGACGTTTTGCCCGAGCGCCTGAATTTTTACGGAAAGGCCAGGAGGTGTAAGGCCATCGAGACCGTTGCGGGCAACCTTCCGGCGGTGTTTACAGGATCGTTCCAGAATCCTTCCAACTATCATTTTTTCACCGGAAAAGAATCCACCGTGCTGAGCGCGATAGATACCCGCAGAACACAGTTCGACATCCTGCAAAAGGAACTCGGCTATCACGGCAAGCCTGTTCTCGTATGTGCCGCGATACCCGGTAAATCGCAGGAATACTGCGTGGACGGAATAAGATTTCATGCCTTCAGGACCGAAAGCTTTCAATCGGTAAACAGGCTGGAAATTAATTATGAACTGCCCGGCAACAGTATCCGCATCGGCGACACGCTGCATATTGAGTTTGAAATATACAATCCGTCCGGTTTCACGGTCGATTTCCATCATCCGGAATTTCCCGTGAGCTTGAAGGCGGTGTATATCACGGACAGGAAACGATTTGAATTTAGAAACTGCATCCTGCTTCAGGACGTGGCGACGATTCCGGCAAATGCCCGGATTAAAAGTACGCTCAAAACCGCTGTACCCGACTTGGCTGCGAATGACTGCCGGTTTTCTCTGTCGCTCGACAATACTGTATGCTGCGCGCAAAACAGCAAGCTTACTTATATTAAATTTGAAAGAACCAGATAACACAGATGGTGATAGCACAATGTCGTCAATTTAAGGCTTAATGCCGTCGTAAAACCATCGGCTATATTTTACAACCTGAGTTCGGGATAAGAAAAACCATCTACCTCCCGTCACAAGCCTTTTAAGATTTGCACGTGATAATAAATACCGGAATTGTTTCTTCCGATGATGATACCGCTCGGATTACGAACTGATCATCTCATGCAACTCCTTAACGGAGTTGTGCTGTGTCTCTATAAAAATTACTTAAAAGATATTTTGAGATTGATACCCAGCGCCGGCATACTGTTCTTCTGGGCGTATAAATTTTCAGGAGAGATTATCGCCGGGGAAACATTAAAGGCCAAATCCTCGCTTACGTCGAAACTGCTAAGCTGCGCAAAAACAGTGGCATCGATTATATTTACGGCATACCACAGAGCAACCCACATGACAGCATAGTCTCTGTTTCGGCGGAAACGGTCTCTGTAGTTTTTCAGGCTTTGTTCCGACAGACGTCCGTTAAATTCGCTTGGAGTCTCGCTCTCGCCCTTTAAGTATGCAACTTCGGCATTATATGCATTACGGTATCGGGTATATTGCATTGAATTAAGATTCAGCCAGTATCCTGTAAATGCAAATCCTCCGTAAACGAGAGGTATTTTCCAGTAATCGCCATTGTATGCCTGTCCAAGTCCGGGCAGGAAAGTCGAAAAAAGAGTAGCTTTTATGGGAACAATCACGCCTCTGTCGGTTTTATAGCTTGCGATACCGTCAATCAGGCTACCCAGATACACCAGCCCTGCGCCGGCATAGTAGAAATTGCGTTGAGCTTTGTATTTGGATTCTCCGGTAGTTTTATACAGCGACTTACTGTGATTGCCGCCATAAATCAGAGCTGCGCCGGCTCCGTAAATCACTGGAATTTTCCAGTACTGCCTGTTGTATGCCTGTGCATAACCCGGCACAACCATCGAACCCACAGTGATTTTCTTTATCGAGAGAGAATCGATTCCGCGAAGCCCCTTGATAAAGCTTTTACGCGGTTCTTTAACTGTCACAGCCGATTCTTCCGTATTTTCTGTCTGTTCCGCACTTGTCATCATTGGCACATACATTTGAGTATATGCCAATGAAGGTATAAAAATACAAAGAAGTACACCGATTACTACTTCTCTCACTATTGTTTAAATGCTTAGATTCTTGATAAATGTTTCTATTTCCTCGTCGGAAGCATAGTTAATGACAATGCTGCCTCCTTCTCCGTTTTTACTGCGTTTAAACTGTATTTTATTGTTAAATTTTGCGTCCAGCAGTTCCAGCAGTACGCAGAATCTATCGGATAAATCGTTTGGACGTGATTTTTCCCCGTGTTTGGTTTCCTTCTTTTGCGTTGTTTTCTGGATAATTTCTTCAACCTGACGTACGGACAGGCCTTCATCGACAATTTTTTTGGCAAGTTTTTCTCTGGCATCGGAATTTGTCAGTCCTAAAAGGGGTTTTGCATGTCCCATAGATATTTTACCGTCTTTTATCGACTGTTGGATATCTTCCTCCAAATCAAGCAGCCGCAGATAGTTGGCAACGGTGGAGCGTTTTTTTCCGACTCTTTCGCTCAGCGCTTCCTGAGTAAGTTTACATTCGTCTGTCAGGCGTTTGTAGGTCAGAGCAATTTCGATAGCGTCCAGATCTTCTCTGTGAATGTTTTCGATAAGGGCCATTTCGAGAGTTTCCTGGTCATTTGCCGTTCTTATATATGCCGGCACAGTAGTTAAACCGGTAAGCAGGGCAGCTCTGAAACGCCGTTCTCCACTGATTATCTGATATTCGCCATATACTGTTTCTCTCAGGGTCAGAGGCTGTATTATTCCGTGAGTTCTAATAGAATCGGCTAATTCATTCAGCGATTTTTCATCGAAAGAAGTTCGCGGCTGGTCGGGATTTGCCTTGATTTTACTGATTTCGATTTCGTAATTTTCTACCGAAACGGGAATATCCTTGGTGTTTTCAACGGAATCATTACTTATCAAAGCCCCCAGTCCTTTTCCTAAAGCGCTCTTTTTTGCCATAACTTAAAATTTTAACTGTTTAATTTTTATCAGCTTCCTCTTTGTTTTCTCCAGAATTGTTGTTTTGAATAATTTCTTTTGCCATATTCAAGTAGTTGGCTGTTCCCATTGATGATGCGTCGTAAAGTATCACGGGTTTTCCGAATGAGGGCGATTCTCCCAGCTTGACATTGCGCTGAATCACGCTCTGGAATACCATTTTTCCGAAATGCCGTCTCACTTCGTCAACGACCTGATTTGCCAGACGCAGCCGTGCATCGTACATTGTCAGCAAAAAGCCTTCTATTTCGAGTTTCGTGTTCAGTCGGGCTTGAATAAGTTTCACCGTATTAAGCAATTTTCCCAGCCCTTCGAGTGCAAAATATTCGCACTGAACCGGTATTATCACCGAATCGGCAGCGGTAAGCGCATTGACGGTTATAAGTCCAAGCGATGGCGAACAGTCGATGAAAATGTAATCATACATGTTTTTGACTTTTTCGATAACCGACTTCATTATCTTTTCCCTGTCGGGAAGATTGAGCATTTCTATTTCAGCGCCAACCAAATCAATATGAGACGATATGAGGTCGAATCCCTTTATCTCCGTATTGAGTATTGACTCTTTCGCCGTCGATTTCCCGATCAAACATTCATAAATGCTGTTATGCACGGCGTTAACATCAAATCCAACTCCCGACGAGGCGTTTGCCTGCGGATCGGCGTCGATAAGCAGCACTTTTTTTTCCAGTACGGCCAAACTTGCTGCAACATTTATGGCAGTAGTAGTTTTTCCTACTCCGCCTTTTTGATTAACAATAGCAACTACTTTTCCCATTATTTTTATTCTCCTACAAAAATATTTCGCTTTTACAAAAAAATCTAATAAAACGCCGCAAATTTACAATTCTATTTTTAATATCCTGACTATATTTGTTAATAATTGTTTATCAGCTTATATATTTTATAATTTTATTTGTTAAAGTTCTTAATTATTACCTGTTATTTTGATTTCGCTTTTTCCGTTTATTGATTTGATTACTTTGATTTGCGTTGGTATTCTCATTTCGCCAACGTGAGATATGATTCCTATTTTCCGTCCCTGAGTGTAGAGATTTTCCAGAGCATCAATTGCCACATTCAGAGTGTCGGCGTCCAGCGAGCCAAAGCCTTCGTCGATAAACAGCGATTCGATCTGCATCCGGTTCGAGGACAGTGCCGAAAGACCCAGCGCCAGTGCCAGCGATATCAGAAACGATTCGCCTCCGGAGAGCGAGTGTATTGTGCGAACTTCGCCAAGCATGTCATTGTCTATAACCTGCAAAGCCAGGGTATCGCCCGTTTTTTCCAGCCTGTAGCGTTTTGTCAGCGTTTCGAGATGCCTGTTGGCATAGTCAAGCAGAATATTCATAGTGTAACTTTGGATGATGTTTTTGAATTTGTGTCCGTCGGCGGAACCAAGCAGCATGTTGAGTTTTTTCCACTCTTCGCAGGTTTCCGTTTTTATTTTTAACTCCATGTCGAGAGACTTAACGAGTTTTTCGTTGTCACTGTGTTTTGCGATCGACACGTCTATTGCGGTCTGTTGGCGCTTCAGGTCTTTTTCCCTGTTTGCAGTGTCTTCGTAAAGCTGTTTCAACGATTTCCGGTCTTCGTTATTATCGGGTTTGTATAACGATTCGTTATGTTTCTCTATACGTGTATTCCGTTCTATGCAGGTGGCGGCAAACCGCGTTTCTCTGTTTTTGAGGTTCGTTAACTCTTTCTTTTCGCCGGCAATCCATGTATGCGATTTTGTAACCAAATCTTTCAGGATATCCTGAGTTATCCGATGACTGTCATTTAACAGCCATTCATCTACAGATGTTTTTAATTCTGCGATTTGTGCCGAAACTGTTTCAATATCTTTCTGCAGCTGCGAGATGATGCCCATAATTTCGGACTTCCTGCTCTCAACTTCGGTTTTAGCGTTTTTTATCTTCCCGCACTTTGCCGACTGCTGTTCTATTGCATTGCCATAGAATGATTCCACTTCGTCGGCTTTCCTGCCTTCCAGTAAACCGGTACGCTCGGCGAAAAGAGATTCAAGAGCTGAAAGCGTTTCGTTGTAGAGTGTTTCCCTGCGCAAACATTCGGCAGAGATGTCGGATAGAACAGTGTTTTCGACTTTTAGTTTTTCGTTATATAGTTCTGTCTGTTTCAGATTTCTGGTTTGCTCTTCTTCGTTTTTCTTCCACTGTTTTGCAAAGTTCGACAGTCTTTCCTGCAAGCCGTTGTTTATAAAATTTTTCCAGTTATTGACTGCCTGCAAGGGTTTTTCTATTCTGTCTATAGAGGTGTTGTGTTGAGTTTTATAGCCTTTAACAAGTGTATCCAACCGTGTTATGCTTACTTTGGTTGATTCTATCTTTCTGTTTGTTTCGGCAATAGAGTCGGCGGTTTCTTTTTTTCTCTTTTCCAGTTCTTTTTCATTGACTTTCGTGCTCTGGCTTACTTCGGCTTTGAACGGATGATGAACGCTTCCGCAAACGGGACAAGGCTCGTTTTCCTTCAGTTTTTTACGCATGTTCAATATTTCTGTGGGCAAAAGACTGTTCAGTTTTTCCGATTCTTTTTCCAGTCGTTCAAGATTCTCGTTTTGAGAAGCCAGAATGGCGTTATTTGCGTTCAGGTCATGGCATGCTGTTTCGATTTGTTTTTCTACAAGCCGGATATCTCCAAGCGTGGGAAGAATCAGGTCAATTTGCTGAACAATTTCTTCCAGTGATTTTTTTTCGCTGAACCATTCGTTTATGATATTCGACTGTTTTTTTGTTTCAGTCATATTTTTATTTATGTTCAGTATGTTAGTTTCGGATTTCAGTTTCTGCCTGTTTTTCAGGTCGAGTTCGTTTTTTGTTTCGTCGAGTTTTTCCTTTGCCGACTGTATTTTGATGTCCAATTCCTTGCTTCTTGCAATCAGTGGTTTCAGTTTTGCAAAATCCTGTTCCGTCTGTTTCAGGCTGTCTGTAATTTTCTGCAATTCGGTATCAAATTCGGAGACTTGTTTCTCGCATTTTTGCAGTTGCAGTTGTTGAGATGCATGATTCGATTCCAGCTTTTTCAATTGCTCGGCCTTGCTTTCCAGATTTATGTAAACATCCCGTATTTCGAGAGATGCGTCTAAAATTTCAATATAAGCGTATCGCGGTTTTGCTGTTTCTATGCTTTGCTTCACTTTTTTCAGTTCTGTTTCGGCTTCTTCCTTTTCTTTCGACAGTTCCTCATACTGTTTTATCCATTCGAGTTTTTTGTCGATACCCGACAAAATGTCCTTTACAGGTTCCAGTTCTCGGTCGATAAGCGATTTTTGCTGATAAAACTCGACGATTTCCTCTTCTGTCAATATTGCTATGTCGTTGATTCGCTGCTGTAGCATGGCAAGCGCGTCGATTTCTTCTTTTGTTTTTCGATAAATAGTTGAGGATATTTTGGAGTATATGTCGGTGCCGGTCAGTTTTTCAAGCAATTCGGCCTTGTCGTTCTGTTTTGCTTTCAAAAATGTAGAAAAGTCGCCCTGAGCCAGCAGCACGGCACGGATAAACTGATTAAAGTTCAATCCTATCAGTTCGGTTATCTTTTTCAAGAGGGCTGTTTTTGTGCCTTGTTCTTCGACATCCGTATTCAAGTTATACAGTTTGATTTCCGTGTTTTGCAAAGCTCCGTCGGGCTTGTTTTTAAGCCGCCGGACAGTCCATGCCGAACGGTATCTTTCACCGTTCAAGGCGATAAAGTCCACTTCGGCGCGTCCGGAACTTGTTCCCTTACGCAGGATAATGCGGCTGTCTGTCTGGCTGATAGTTTTGTCCAGCACATCGCTTACCTGGACGTTTCGTTCACCTTTACTGATTCTCGGCGCATCATCAAACAGGGCGAGGCACATGGCGTCCAGTATGGTCGATTTTCCTGCGCCGGTAGGCCCTGTGATTGCAAATATGCCGGCAGATTTCAACGGTTCGGCGTCGAAATCTATGTTGAATTCTCCTTCCAGCGAGGCGAGATTTTTACCTCTGATTGCCAATATTTTCATATCAACTGTTTTTCCATAATATAATCGTTCATGTAGAATCCGGAACCTATATGCAAATCTCTTTGCGAGATAATTTCGAATCCGAGGCGGGCATAGAAGTAGCGCGATTTGTTGTCTCTGTTAACATTCAGCCTGATGCTTTTCAGGGAATGTTCTGCTGCAAATTCTTTTGCCTTGTCGATCAGCATAGCTCCAAAGCCTTTGCCCTGTTCTGAGGGCAGGACGTATATTTTTTCAAGATACAGAATTGAGCTTTCAAAAACGTGTATGGAAATATATCCTTTGGGTATGTCGTTGTCGAATAGAATAAAGTAGTTGTGTTTCTTTTCTGTCATCTGCGTTTTTATCGCATCGGGCGAATACATCATGTCGAACATGTAGTGCAGCTGCTGTGTGGACATCATTTCCGAGTATGTTGCAGGCCACACTACAGATGCAATGCCGTTTATCAAAGGTATGTCTTCCAGTGTCGCCTGTCGTACGGTTATCATAAATTCCTATTTTCTTACAATAAATATTTTTTTACCGGGCGTTGTGTTGATGGAGACTGTTGTGGCTTTATCGAATGTTTTCGAGTCATAAGTCATTCCTTCGGGAATAAGGATTTTAACAGTTCCCGCTTTTCGGGGTGTAAGGGTTATTTCACTCAATTGGTGATTGCTCCACTTGAAATCGACGGACACGTTTCCTCTTGCCATTAATCCATGGACTTCTCCCTGCATCCAGTCGCTGTCAGTGGGCAGGGCGGGAAGTATCCGTATGATTTCCTCTTCTCCATGGCTTTGGATCAGCATTTCCGACAGTCCCGATGTTCCTCCGAAATTGCCGTCGATCTGAAACGGGGGATGAGCGCAAAACAGGTTTGGATAGGTTCCGCCATGGCTATACTGCGGGTTTAGCAGACCTTTGAAAAGCTTGAGTGCGTGATCTCCGTCGTACAGGCGCGCCCAAAAGTTGATTTTCCATGCTTTCGACCATCCTGTTCCTTCGTCGCCCCGGATTTCCAGTGTTTTCTTGACTGCGGCGGCAAGATCGGGAGTCGATTCGGGCATTATTTCGTCGTATGGATGTAAACCGTACAGATGCGATACGTGCCTGTGCTGCGGGCTGGCATCCTCCCAGTCGTCAAGCCATTCATTGAGGTCACCCTTTGCGCCCACCCGGTTGGGGGCAAGTTTTTTAACTGTTACTCTGAGTTTATCGGCAAAATCGCTGTCCACGCCCAGTATTTCGGACGCTTTAATGGTGGCATACATCATTTGCCTGCATATCTGCATGTCTATGGTTGGCCCCATGCAGGTGTTTCCCACAAAACCGTCGTCAGTGATGTAAGCATTTTCGGGAGAATTGGAGGGTGCGGTCACCAGCCATCCGTGTTCCTCTTCGATAAGAATGGAGTTAAGGAACTCTGTTGCTCCTTTAATTACCGGATAATAACGTTTCAGAAACTCCGTATCTCCTGTAAAACGGTAATATTCCCACAGGTGAGACGTCAGCCAGGCGCCTCCGGTGAGCGTTGAACCCCATCCGGCATGTTCGCCCGGCGAGGTGAAGAGCCACGGATTGCTGATTACGTGCGCAACCCAGCCCGGTGCATTGTAATAGGCTGCGGCTGTTTTCCGTCCATTGTCCTGCAGGGCGGCGTTGAAGCGGTGCAAAGGTTCGGTAAGGTCTGCCAGCCCGGTGATTTCGGCGAGCCAGTAGTTCATTTGTATGTTGATGTTGAGGTGATAGTCGCCGTTCCATGGGGTCTGGTATTCCTGCGCCCACAATCCCTGCAAATTCGCGGGAAGCAGTCCCGGACGTGAGGAGCTGATAAGCAGATACCGTCCGAAATTGAAGTAAAGTATGGGCATTTCAGGGTCTTTATCTCCCTTTGCGTAATTGTTCAGCCTGTCGCTGACGGTGAGTTTAGCGCTTTTGTTTTCATGTCGCGAATACCAGCGGCAACGGTTGAAGTATTCGCCATAACGTTTTGAATGGATTTTGACGTTCCTGTCGAAGGACAGTTTTTCGGGCGTTCCGATTTTCAACAGTTCTGTTGCAGGGTCAATATCATTTAATCCTTTATAGTTGTAATCGAAATTAGTCATGGCGTATATAATGATTTCCAGTTCGGAAGCATTGCTGACTTTCAGCTTTGAATTGTCTTCGGTCAGTTCGCCACCGTTCAGAACGATGTCTGCCAGAGCGGCATATTTCATTCCCCTGTCTTCGCCGGAGGGCAACTGTCCTTCCAGAATAAGGCGATTGTCCTTTACATACGATTTGGCATTCTCTTTGCGTTTCAGCGAAGCCGTGAGACTGATTGATTTCGGTTTTGATGGTTTTATTTTGATATGTATCCTGTCCTTATCGAAATCGGCGATGGTTGTCATCCGGTAATCAACGCCGTTTTTAGTCCACGACACGTATGCTACAGCATCTTCGATGTCCAGAATACGTTCATAGCTGTTAAATTCGCTTTTATCGTCCCAGTCAATATCCAATTCTGCAAATATCTGATAACAGCCGTATTTGCCATTGGCGCTCCTTCCGGCACACGAACCGGGTCCTTTACAGACAAATGTTTGCTGCATAAGATCCTGCGCTTCCCTGTTTTTTTTCGCAAGCAGCAGTGTCTGAATTTCTTTAAGATACTGTCCGGCATCTTCCCTGTCGGCGTCCATATATCCTCCCGACCAGAGGGATATTTCGTTAAGTATGACTGTTTCATGATTTGGATTTCCAAAAATCATGGCGCCCAAACGTCCGTTTCCTACGGGCAATGACTCTAAAAAGTCTTTTGCAGGAGCATTGAAGCGTAAACAGATGTCGTCTGTAAATTCCTTTTCCCTGCTGCTGCACGAACACATTACAATAGTAATCAATATGCTTATAATCTTTTTCATAATACAATAATTTTTTTTCATAATAGAATATCAAGGCGCAAATGTATTGTTTATTTTTAATTAGTAAAAAAATATTTGCCGATAACCTGTTCGGTGACTCATGTTTCGCAAATGAGCGACATTAAGTAATGTGTAAAAAATAAGATGGCAATTATATTATAAGAAACATTTCAGGCACACCATCTGATTTTGTCCTTCGGGCATTTGCCCGAAGTATTTTTTCGATCGAATTTGTCGTTC
>JAISDK010000048.1 GCA_031264875.1 Prevotellaceae bacterium | reverse complement strand
AAGCCTGAGTATAATATGCTTCAGGCGCGCAGGGGCGTGGAAAAAGCGATGCGGACGATGTTTGATTGTGTCAATGCATTGATTATCATAAAAGGAGAAACTAATTATACGATTTATGTGCCTAAATTAAACGCACTTATCAAGCATTATAACGATGTTTATGCCGAGCATATTGGGCGGTATGAGGCGAATAAGGCGAAGGGGGAAGAAACAGAATGATATGTATGTGTCGAAATTAATATCCAATTAAAATTTATATCAGATGAAAAAGAAAGAATGCGTAACAATGGAGGCCGGAGACCATTTCAAAAACGAGGCGAGTCCGAAAAGCCTGACGAGCAGGGAAAACTTTAATCATTTAATTTTATACAACATGAAACGATTTACAATGAGTTTGGCAAACGCTCTAATGATTTGCTTGTTATTGGCTGCATTTTCGTGCAGTAAGGAGGAGCACGAAACGATGCCTGATGACCCTGATGTTCCCACATTGCCACCCGCTGAAACCGAGACAAAATCTCCCTACATGGTTGGCGACTACTACAACGTGTCCGGAGTAAAGGGCGCTGTTTTCGAAATATCCAATAATGGGAAAAATGGGAAAATAGTGTCGCTGGATGAAGAGCATCTTGCATGGTCACAAAACTATGACGAAATTAATGCAAAAGACAGGGACAATGGAATGAATAATATGAATGTTGTCAAAAACATTAGCGGCTGGAAATCAAAATATCCAGCTTTTAAATGGTGCGATGAAAAAAATACAAACGGTATAACAGGCTGGTATTATCCGGCTATTAATGAATTAAAAAGTTTGTACGATTCATGGAACTCTGTGGAAGATGCTTTAGTAAAATATGGTGAAAATTTTAAAACGAATCAATATGGCTCTTCAACCGAATTAGATGGGGATTCTTATAATGATAATGGTTATTATTATGATGATGGTTATAGTTATTATTATAATCGTGATTATTATTATTATTTCAATTTTAACAATGGAAATATTTACTTTGCCCATAAATCTTATAATTATATTATCCGAGCAATCCGTAAGTTTTAAGTTTAACTATAAAAAATAAAAACTGAGATGAAAAGATATTTATTTATAATCGGCTTATGGGCGACATGTTTCGCCCTGCCGAATACATTGCCAGCACAGTGGGGATTCACAGTCACGCAGAGAGAAAGCGGAAACTGTAAGGGTTGTGATAACATTCAAATCACAGTGGTTGACTTTGGTTCTATTCCCGTAAACGGTTTCCCAACCAGACAAGATTGTGAGTATGCACGACAGTACCTTGCTGGTATAAGTCAATCATTTGCCTGCGGTTGCACCCTTTATCTTAACTGTAGCGCCTGTATGGGAAGAGACCTTGTATTTCCCGGAACAGAAAATGAAACCGATATTGGCTCAGGCATCAACATCAGTGGCGCCAACACTTCCGGCACTTCGCGTGGAAATGCTTTTTATTCCGGCAATCCGGGCGAAGCAGTACAGGATGCCTACGACCAGAAAAATTTGCAGAATGAGGTGCTGTTTGGAGAAGTAGCCCAAAATGAAAACACGGCTCAATATCTGTTGACAGATGATAAGGATTTTAACGGTTATATAGCTAAAGTACTGCCGAAAGGTGATATTGATTGGGGTAATGTAAAACCGGTGATTCCCGCTGTACCCAGTTTATCGGACGACATGAACAATAGACCCCCCGGGACAAAAACGTTAGCTGATTATTCTAAAGAAGCAGAACGGAAACTTTCTGAACTAATGCATCCAAGTGTTGAAGAAGCGACGAAAGGCCCTAAACTATTTTCAACAGACGATCGATCTAACGCACTCTTGGGTGAAGCACAAGACCATATTTTTGATAAAGTTAAAGATATTGCCAATAATGTATTCGAAAGTTCTGTTAATGCCATTTCCGGATCGAGGAATTTAGCACAAAGAATAATAAACTTTAAAGAAACATTGGTGAATATTTCTGCCAAAAATGCCATAAGAATATTCCGTGATGCATTGGATGTACCTAACAATGGTTATGATATTCGACAAATGGACAAACATAATGACCAAATGTTTCCTAGCACATTGCGGAAAATAAACGAAGGTATTATGAGGTAAAGCAAAAACAAAGAAAAAGAAATGAAAAAAGAAATTTTGAAACTATGTTTATTATGCTTGTGCCTGTTCGGTTGTTTACAAACCATTTCGGGACAGGATGTACAGCGAGATGATCGCTTGTCTATTCCGTATGACGCTACACACAGAGTGTTGATGAACAGTGAAGATCTTTCGTTGTTTGACAAAGATATTTATCTGGATGCATACAGTCGTTTCTGGATGGCAAAAGACAATGCGATGCTCTGTGCCGATTTTTCAGGCGACTCATTGCATTTGGAATTTTTGAAAACGCCTCCGGAAATAAAAAAATTAAAAGGGCTACTATGGTTAACACCGGAAAATCTAATAGTCATGGACGGAAATATTTTAAAAATATTTCAAGACGGAGTTTTTCGCACACTGTCGCAGCTGCCCTACAACAATATGAACATGGAAAGAGCATCGGACAGTACTTTTTATGTCTTTGGAAAAACAAACAGAAAGGCGGTTTCATACGAATTGTATTACTGCGATATTGAGGACAGATGGTTGAAATTGGGTGATTTCAAGGAAAAAATCAATGCGGTATGCGGCAATGGCATCATGACATTGGTTGCCATCGGAAAAAAAATATATGTGTTTGATCATATAACCGGCACGCATGTTTTATATTCGGGGAATGACGACATTCTTTCATTAGCTACTACATGGAATGGCAATTTGTTTTTTTCGACCGCTACAAGTATAATCTATAATGATGATTTAAAAGATATCATTGCCTTTAGCAATGTGGGAGCATCAAAGATATGGAGTTATGCAGACAATCTGTATGTACTGTACATGAATAATGTATTAGCGCAAATAAGCCCTGTAAGCAGTTTCAAGAACTTTTCACAAAAGAAAAGTCAAACCTTGAAATGGATAACTGATGCCGCACAAACAACAAATTCTGTTTCTCCCGATACCATATCACTTGCAACGCTTTCTGACAACGGATCAGTAGTTGTGTTGCCGGTTAGCGTGCCGGAAGCGGCTGTAGCAGAAACACCGGTGGCGCCCGTCAATGCCTCCGATCTGTCGCTTGCTCTACCGTCAAACGTAACAGAAGCCATCGACTATGTGACAGAAGTAAAGGGATTAGTTGATTTATTACAGATTAAGCAAAATGATTTTACGAGTGCCATTTTAAAATGGGATAAGCAAATCGAAATCATTCTTGAAGAAATAGGCCGAACAAACTCTGCTATCGCGCAAACCGAAAAAGAATTAGACAACACAAAAAATTCCGCAGCCACAGGCGTCACACAGGAAATCAATACGCTGAGAAATACGTTAAGCACACAACGCAACGTTCTCAAGCAACTAAAACAAATACAGGCGGATGAGGGGAGGGCGATAGTTGCGCAGCTTCAAGAGATAGCCAAACGGGACGCTGCCGATATCAGCAAAGAATTTGAAGAAACGGCAAAAAGGATCACGTCTGCCGGCACGTTCCCCGCGCAGAGCAACAAACGGACGACGATAACATTCTCCGAAGATCCGGGAAAACTGCCCATTGTCACATGTTTGAAGGCTACCGACGACCTGCCTGTGTGGTACTGGCATATCGAAAACTCGTTTCTTAAAATAATCGATGAACAAAACCGGAAGGCGCAAAACTTCATAGACGAATACAGTAAACTGTCGATACATTTGCAGACGCTTCGGAAGCAGCTTGCCGAATATCAGAAAGAGCCTGAAATCCGCAAAAATGAGATCAAAAACATGGAAAATAAGGTCGCCGTTGCAGAAAAAACGCGGGAAAACGTATCGAGCCGGATGAAAAAGGAAGCAGACAGTTTCGCTGCCTACCTGAAAAATTACAACAATGTCATTCAAGGTGAATACAGGGATAGAATACAGAGTATAACCGAAGAAGTCAATTATTCATTTCATCAAAACTAATAACATCTCACATTATGAAAACGATATGCACTATTTTTCATAAAATCCGCGGACTGGGAAGCAACATTCTTCTTCTTGCAGTCACGACGGCTGTTCCGTTTTTACTGTCAGCGCAGAGACCCGTCACTCAAAATCAGGCGCGGGAGTATATCCTTCAGGGAAAGATGCAGGAAGCCATTATTGCCTACGCGCAATTGTCCTCAAAGGACGCGGGCAACACGGCGATACTAATGGAATACGCCTACAGTCTGGCGCTTGGCGGCATACCCGAAGGCGCGTTAATGTACCTTGACCTCGCAAAACAGAGTGGCGCCGGGAGCGAATACTACTTTTATGCGGCGCGCGTACTGGAACTTATGGGACACAAATCGCTTGCCGCCTCCTTCCGGGCAACAGGAGGCAATGCCCCGTCGTGGCTGTACGACAGCAGGGCGGATCATCTTATGCGACAGTCCTCGTCCGTCCGCATCAACAGGGACGAAGACAGTACGGCTTACAAACGGGCAAATACTCTGGCAGCAAAGGGCATGTATCTGCAATCCCTTGTACTGCTGCAGGAATTGATCGACAGGTATCCCGATTTATATCTTCCATATCTGAGCGCCAGTATTACGCTGGAAAATCTTCAACTGTTCGACCGTGCGGCAGAATCGCTTAAAAAAAGCATAGCGCTGATTAACGAGACCCTGAAACGTGGGTACGATGCGGACTTGAGCGACGCTCTTCCCGCGTTCAACGCTCATCTGGAGGGACTGAAACAAAAACAAAAGACGCCAGGCCAAGGCCGTTCCTTAGTGACAAGCATAAAAAACGCAAACAACCTGCGAACCATGCTTTATGCCGGCGGGATGTATTCCAATTCGTTCGTTTCGTTTAATTCCCGGTTCGGCGTACTGTTTTCCGATTCGTGGAACGCTGCGGCGGATCTGAGCGTCTCCGGCAGTAGCGGCAATATATATGCCGGTTTGGGACTGTCCGCATACGAAAGGTGGAATTTTTTAGTCGGCGGACTGGGATTCAGTGGACAGTTCGGCGAAAGCAGTAGCTTTAATGTCAGAGCCACACTCGGACTAAGTTTTTTTAACAAAAAGAAAAGCAGAAGTTTTGACGTCTTCTTTACCATGGACATCCCATTGGTAGAAGGAGCGAAAACTATCTATGGACTTTCAATCGGTCGAAGTATTTATTTTGGTAAACGATAAAGATAATGAAAATGAAAAGATTTTATATTGTGATATTTATGTTGACAGTCAGCGCTTATTGCGCTGCACAAAACAACGGTATCGGGAACGGATTGGCAATATCATTCGACAGATATTTTGAAACAGATTCCACAGGAGCGGCATCCATAATCCTGAACGCGAAACCGGATTATGTCAATATGTCGAAGCAAAGCAAATTGTTTGTAATAGATAACCTGCTATCTGTCCGCAACAGAAAGCTTGCGTATGTTTACTATAACCACAAACGGGAGATATGGGGAAAAGACGCCTCTAATAACCTTGATCTTCTGGATACCATAGACCTTAACAGCATCAGCGAGTTGAAAACAGCGCTCAGGGAATCGCAGAAATTAGTCAAACATCCGTGGTTTGTCTATTTCGGCGGACAGGGCATGTTTAATTCCGACTATCTCAATCTTGCCTGCAATGCGCGAGTGGGCTTTTTCCTCCTTTTGGAGAAATGGGATTTAGCATTATCACAGGGATGGAATATCAGTAGCGCCGGAGAAAACGTAACGATTAATATTCCCATAGGCTTGTCGAGTAAATACTATTTTCCGACGACGATTAAGGGGCAACGTATCAGTCCCTATCTCGGCGGCGGTATTGGTTATACGTATGTGTCTGCGTATGATTCCATGTCTGAAACCGAAGAATTGCAGACCGATTTATCGGCGCTGGCAGGCGTCAGCTGGGCTTTGGGACCCGGCAGTCTGGACGTAGGGTTGCAATATGGTAAAGTAAGTAAATTTGGCATAAGCATAGGATATACTTTTTTCCCGTGGAGAAAATGAATAAAAAAATAATGGCGGAACGCCGAAAAGCCAATAAAAACAGAGTAGGCAATTTAAATATTCATATTTTATGAAAAGAAATATTAGATTATTGGGATTGATAGCCCTCCTTGGCGGTGTTATGTTTATGACATCCTGCAGCAAGGAAAAAACCTGCGAATGTACTGTGTCCGTTACAATCATGGGTCAAACTCAAACACAAACTGTTTCAGGCAAGATTGACGATGGCGATTGCAATGACGCGGCAAACGTACCAGGGCTTCAAGAAGCCAAAAACGCGTTGAGCGGGTACGGTTCCCTGAATGTTTCCTGTCGTGAGAAATAATCGGGATTAAGCGGTTTAATTAAGTCGGTTTTAGAATAGATTTTCTAAAACCGACTTTTATTGAATGAAAAATGAAACGACGAGTAAAAATTTATGCGATTATTGCCGGACTTGTTTTTTTAATTTCCGGCTTTGGAAAAGCGTTGGCTACAGCCGATTTTTCTTATTTGATTATCCGGTATGGATGGCAGGCAGTCAGCGACATTGCAGTATTGATTATCGGGGCGGAAATTATTGTCGGCTTGCTGCTTGTTTTTCACATCCGCTTAAAGGAAACCGGCTTTATTGCCATTGTCCTGCTAACAGCGTTTACGCTCATATATGCGTATGGTTATTTCTTTATGGATATGGAAGACTGCGGCTGTTTCGGTTCGGTATCCGTGCTGAATACTTCATTTGTTTTCACGCTCATACGTAATGCAGCGCTGCTTTATCTGCTGATTGATGTATGTAAAAATGGAGGCTGTATTGCATCATCCCTCACAACATGGAAGATTATATTTATCACAGCCGTTTTGTGTGTAGCATCCTTTATTTCCGGACTTACTTATACCAATAATGATATGATTCATTTCGGTTATCAAAAGAGCCGGTACACAGGAAAATCCGTCCACAATTCGGTTTTAGGGGATTTTGTATCAACGTCCAAAGATTCTACATATCTGGTGTTTGCTTTTATGCATTCCTGTTCGCACTGCCTCAATTCCATCGAGAACCTGAAACAGTATGAACCCTCAGGCATAGTAGATAAAGTGATTGCCGTAACGTTAAAGGATTCTATTAGAGAGAAATTTTTCATCAACACTTTTCAACCCGATTTCACTGTTCAAACATACGATCCGCAAACTTTGCTCCGGCTAACAAACAATTTTCCTTCCGCTTACTATATCAAAAACGATACGGTGAAACTGGAAATACGGGGAGAGTTGCCATGTGGATATGTGTTATTGCAGCAATTGCGAAAAATAGAGAAAAACGGTCATTGAATTTTGATGATGCAGTCTGGACGTTCGGCACACGGCGGCTCTCTAATAAGCGAGTGACAGCTCGCCTGTGATTCTGTCCGAAAGTAGGCTCGGGCGTTACCCCAATGTCGTCAATTTAAGCCATGCTATTGCCTATAAGTCTTAAGGACTTTAAAGTCTTTAAAGACTTTAAAGTCCTTAAGACTTATAGGCA
>JAISDK010000300.1 GCA_031264875.1 Prevotellaceae bacterium | reverse complement strand
ACATGCCGTTTTTATACACGAAATGGGAAAAACGGGTCTGCCGGTTTCACGGTTTTCGAGGGTTTTCCGACCTCCCGAAGCGCGATTTGTGCAGTTTTACGCGGTTTTTTTTGACTGTTCCATGGACAATTTTGCGATACATTGCGACTTGAACGACAAAATCTTCATCCAGTTCTTTGGAAAAGAACATGAATTTTATTGCCATGCTGTTTGCCGTTATAATTATGGTTGTCAGACGCTAACAGAATTAAGATGATGGTTATGAAATCTTTTTCGGATAAATTATGCTCTATCTGAAAATAATAGTTTACATTTGTGCGTTATTTTAATGACAATTTTTTGATGAGAACTTTCGTTTATATATTATTTTTCATGTTAATAGATACGGCTATGCATGCACAGGATATTTACAAGAAATTTTTTCTGGACAACGCTGTTGTTGCTCATAGAGGAGCCTGGAAAACCAGGGGATTACCGCAAAATTCCATAGAATCATTACGGGAAGCAATGCGCCTGGGGTGTACAGGCACGGAGTTTGACGTCCACATGACTTCGGACAGTGTTTTTGTTTTATGTCACGACAACAGTTATTTCGGGAAAACAATAGAAACACACACATACAGTGAATTGGCCGAGGCAAAACTTCCTAACGGCGAGACTGTTCCCACGCTCGAAAAAGCGCTTATGGAAGGGATGAAACAGACCGATACTCGACTGTTTCTGGAGATAAAAAGTTCGTCCACAGTAGAAAGAACTGTGCTAAGCGCTGAAAAGATAGTGAAAACGGTCAACGAAATGAGCGCGCAGCCATGGGTTTTCTATATCTCGTTCGATTACGAAACTGTCAAAAGGATAAAACAGCTTGTTCCCTCGTCGGCAGTGGCGTACCTGAGCGGAAACGTTTCGCCCGAACAGCTGAAACAGGACAGGATAACAGGCCTGGATTACCAGTATAATGTTTTCAAAAAAGATACAGGAATGATAAGAAATGCAAAGGAATCGGGTCTGAGTCTGAATGTCTGGACAGTTAACTCTCCCGACGACATGGATCTATTCCTCAGTCATGACTTTGATTATATAACTACCGATGAACCGGAACTTTTATTAAGCAAAAAGAAATAATTAAAGCTTTAGAGTATGGCAGATAGAAAGTTGGTTATTATCCCGACATATAATGAAAAGGAAAATATCAGAGCGATTATCGAAAAGGTTTTTTCCCTGGAAAAGGATTTTGAGATTCTGATTATTGATGACGGTTCTCCGGACGGTACGGCTGATATCGTCAGGGAACTCATGAAAAACTGTCCCGATTCGCTTTATATTCTCGAACGCAAGGGAAAACTTGGCCTGGGAACCGCATATATCACAGGTTTCAAGTATGCAATTGAACACAAGTATGACTATATTTTCGAAATGGACGCCGATTTTTCGCATAATCCCGAAGATTTGTTGAACCTGTACGAAGCGTGCTGCAATGGAGCCGATGTCGCCATAGGCTCAAGATACATATCGGGCGTAAATGTCGTGAACTGGCCTATTGGAAGGGTAATCATGTCTTATTATGCGTCTTCGTATGTACGCCTGGTTACGGGAATGAAAATAAAGGATGCCACAGCAGGCTTCAAATGCTATAAATTCGAAGCGCTGAACGCTATAAATCTTGATAAAATCAAAATGAAAGGATATGGCTTTCAGATAGAAATGAAATACACAGCCTGGAAACTCGGCTTCAATATAGTCGAAGTGCCGATCATTTTTGTTGACAGGAAATTTGGGACGTCGAAAATGAATTCCAGCATATTCGGCGAGGCTGTATGGGGCGTGTTCAAACTGCGCTTCAAAAAGATTAAACGCTTAAATCCCTCTGATGGAAAAAAGTAAGGTTTCAGAGATGTTCAACAATATCGCTCCCGTGTATGATTTCCTGAACAGGACTCTCTCGCTAGGGACAGACAGAATCTGGCGGCGCAAACTGAGAAAAATGCTTGATGTTTATAATCCTGCCGTCATTCTGGACGTCGCTACCGGCACGGGAGATCTTGCCATCGAATGTACAAAAAGCGGAAAAAGGAAAATCACAGGCGTCGACATCTCGGAAAAAATGCTTGAAAAAGGACGGAAAAAGATTGAAAAAAAAGACCTTGCCAACTGTATAGACCTCCGCTACGGAGACAGTGAAAATCTGGAATTCGAATCAAATACTTTTGATGCGGTTATTGTTGGTTTCGGGGTGCGCAATTTCGAAAATCTGGAAAAAGGACTTAAGGAAATGCACAGGGTTACAAAACCTTCGGGCAATGTTTTTATTCTGGACTTTTCGATGCCGCGAAACCCGGTTATACGAACGCTTTACAGGTTTTATTTCTTTCATATTCTCCCGCTTGCAGGAAAAATGGCGTCGGGCGATAAACATGCATACAAATATTTACCCGAATCTGTCAGGCATTTTCCCCAATACGAACAAATGACAAGCCTGATGACTGAAGCCGGATTTGTGAATACAAGGTATAAGCCGCTCACTTTCGGCATTGCCGTCATTTACTCAGGGGAAGCAAGTTGCCCGGCTATGCAGTTTAATTAATCGTTTTGAGAAATGGCAAAAAACAGGAAGAAGAAACAGTCGCCAAAAATATTCCATTCCGTACCGAACCAGGGATTTCCAAATCGCATTTCGATAACGGATGCGTTATCGCGCAAAAAACAATGCTTTTGGTGGGTTTCGACCCGGTATTTTTCGACATGCTGTCGAAAAGACAGAAACATATTCTCCTTGATTTTGAAGAGTATCAGCCCGTTTTTCGCGCCAAAGAAGGAAACCGGGTGCCGCGCAGATATTTAGCCGGAATACGTGAAACAATGATGGAGTTCATGCGTAGAGAATATATTGACGAGAAAATCCGGCTGACATATCTGGATTTTGCTACATACGGGATATCTTTCATATTCTCATTCCAGATGAACTACAAGTATGGAATATTCACCGACGAACAGAAAGAGGCGTTTGCCGACGAAATGTCGAATAAGATCGAAAAGTTTGATTTCGTAGGCAGTCAGTCGTTTAAAAAAATGTATGATGTTTTACGGTTCGAACTGAATTTCTATTCACAAATGAATTTCCGCATATACGGATTTGAATTTCATATCGAGATTTTCAAGCCGAAGGAAATAGCCGGACAAAGCAATCTCAGGTATCTTCTCAAACTGACGTCGCACGAAAACGAAAGCATGCATTTTACACACAATGATGCAAGCTACAAAGCCTATCGCTTAATTGCCGGCGGAAGACACTCCAGCAATACGTGTCCCTACATCATTATGAATCACAAGGAATTATACCCCGGAAGCAAACTTAAAAAGGAATACGGAATGTACATACTGTCGCACGCTATTCACCATTTCAAGGAACATATTGACAATGTTGATGCTTTATTACGGAATTACATTCTCAACTCGTCCATGACAGATAACCGGAAGGTAATAAGGTGCGCTAACGGACAGTCTTTTATTTGCTGCGTGATACGCAACTTCGTCACCGGTTATTTCACATATACTGTCCAGGACGACAAGCTGTTTATTCTGTCTTTTCTGCCATTGACCAGCCGGCTTGTACCGGAGGGAGAAAAACTCTGCCGTGTCCTGAACCTCGGCGAGGACGAACTGGCTTACCTTGGAATGGATAAGCTGAGTTTCTACGCCACCGTCAATTTTGACGAAATCCCCGTACTGAAAAATGCTCTTATGGAATCGGGTATCTGGAAAGCAAAGATAGCTGTGGATGAAAGTACCATTTATGAGAAACTCAAAATTGACAAAGAAAAAACTCAATTTGTAAAGAATTTCTTCGAAAAAACAGAAACGCGAAAAATACAGTTTTCAATTGAGAAGTGAAAAAAACATACGTATACAAAGTCATCAACTGGAAAATCCCGAGTTTAATGAACCGGAAAAACTTGTAGCATGGATGGGCGCGATTCAGGCGCAGGATTACGGCATGTCGAAATGGGCGATTGGCGTTCGATTGAAATCCGCGACTGTCAAGGACGTCGAAGCGGCATTGGATGAGGGAAAGATACTGCGAACGCACGTGATGCGTCCGACCTGGCATTTAGTGGCGGCGGAAGATATTCGGTGGATGTCGCAGCTATCCAAAGAGCGCATTAAATCGTCAAGCGCATCAAGAGACAGAAGTCTGGAAATAACCGAAAAACTGTATTCCAGATGCAACCGGCTAATTGGTAAAATGCTGGAGAACAATAATCATCTGACAAGACAGGAACTCTCTTTGGGACTTGCCAAAGCCGGCGTCGCAGTCGATACGTCCCGGATGGTTCATTTCATGATGCGCGCCGAAATAGAAGGAATCGTCTGCAGCGGTATCGACAAGGGAAACAAGCAGACATACGCTTTAATTGACGAGCGCGTTCCTCCCGTAAAAGCATTGCACAAAGAGGAAGCTCTGGCTAAGTTGGCGACAAAGTATTTCAGGAGTCATTCGCCGGCAAGTTTGCAGGATTTTGCCTGGTGGTCGGATTTATCCGTCAGCGATGCAAAACAGGCTGTTCAACTGATTCAAGCGGAACTGCTCACTGTCCGGTTTCGTGAAAGCTCCTTATTTGTCCATCAATCATACAATAAAAAACTTACCTCTCCCGACGCCTTCCATTTTCTTCCCGCTTTCGATGAATATATCATTGCATACAGGGACAGGACAAATATTTTGGAAGAGGACTATCAACAAAAAGCATTCAGTAAAAACGGGATATTTCATCCGGTCATCATGGCAAACGGCAGAATTAGCGGCACATGGCAAAAAACAGTAAATAAAAACAGGATAACTATTAAAGCTGACTTTTTTGAAACAGGCGAGCCGAATGATGAGCGAATGAGAATCGCTGAAGACAGATACAAGATGTTCTATTCATGATTCCTTAATTATTCAACATTTCAATCCGGCATCCGACTTCCCGTCCCGAAAAGGCAATCGAGACAAGGACAATTTTACCGGGTTCGTTACGGTATGCTTCGTAATATTTCCGGTCGTGGATTTGCTTTGACGCTTTGTGGAGCAGTCTGGCGAGAAAGGATTTTTTGGCGCTGTATTTCACTTCGGCGATAACCGTCATGTCAGGCAG
>JAISDK010000291.1 GCA_031264875.1 Prevotellaceae bacterium | reverse complement strand
TAAATGATTGTTTATAGCATGTTGGCGCGGTAGCTCAGTAGGTTAGAGCGCATGATTCATAATCATGAGGTCTCCGGTTCAATCCCGGATCGCGCTACTTGGGAATCAGAGGTTTACAGAAGATTGTAAGCCTCTTGTTTTTTAGATTGCACACAACTATTTATTATCGTTAATAATATTCTTTAATATACAAATACGCTTTATGAAACAACTCATTCTCTTTATGCAATTTGTATTTAAGCAAAGTTTTACGAAGCGCTTTTTGAACTTCGCGTTCGCCGGCTACGGTGTTTTGCCAGCCCGGAAAACGAACGACTTTCACAATACTGTCAATGTCATCGACGATACGACCGACAACCGTGGGAGTATTTTCGGTTTTCAGTTCCAAAAATAATTCCGTCAATGCGGCTTTGGCGTCTTTTCGCTCCGGAAGACTCAGTTCTTCCTTTTCAGCCTGTACGGTTTCACGCGCTATTTGACACAATTCCTTTATGAAATCGATACTGCTGATCAGTCCCTGTTCGGCACGCAGGCGTAAATCTTCCAGACGTTTGCTTAATGTGATGAATGGAGGCTTGTTGGCATTACGCTGAAAACGCCGGATAAGTTCTTTCTCAATCTGTTCGATTTTGCGTTTATCTTTGTTGTTCATTAAATCGTCCACTACTGTCTCGTCTAAAATGATTTTATCCAAATCATCGTGAATGGCTTCTACATGAATGCTTTCGTGAATCAATTTCGTCGTTTGCGCTCCGAATGTCATCCAGAGCAATTTGCCGGTGGCTTCGGGTCCCGTCGGCTTTACCGAAGCATATACCTGTGATAACCACTTGTAATCATCTGTGTAAGGAACAAGTACCGTGTCGGGCGATAAGGATTCCCATATTTTCGACAGATAAATGTAGTCTTTTGCAAAAGCGTCTTTCTGTTCGTTGGTTTTAATACATTCCTGCGCTGCCTGCAAGCCTTCAAATCCTTCCTGTCGCCTGTCGATTCCGGGAAAATGCCGTAATGCGTCTTCTATCGCTTGAGGCGCCTGTTCGCGCAATTCGCTTAAGTTGGATATGATCGTTTTAACGGTTTCTTCGTCGAACTGCAAGGCTCGCGCCGTATCATCGAATACGCCGAAATAATCAACGATGCGACCAAATTTCTTTTGAGGATAAAGACGGTTTGTACGGCATATAGCCTGCAGCAGTGTATGGTCTTTCAGCGATTTGTCCAGATACATGGTTTGCAGTATCGGCGCATCGAAACCGGTGAGCAGTTTTGCAGTAACTATCAGAAATTTAAGCGGCGAATCCGGCTTGTTGTACTGCTCTATCAGCTTTTCCTGACTGTCTTTATCCAAATCGTATTTTTGCTTGAAATCAAAATCATCGTTGGCAGTAGTTGAGATAATTACAGCAGAATTTTCTGTCGGTAATAATTTGTCCAGTTCTGTTTTATACAAATGACATGCTTCACGGTCGGGAGTAACAATCATGGCTTTGAAACCGTGCGGCTCGACTTTTTCCCTGAAATGCTCGACAATATCTTCACAAATACGCACAATACGCTGTGGCGATTTCAGAAATTCATTCATTTTGGCAGCCGTTTTGGTCAAAATGGCTTTCTGCTCTTCATCCAGGTCATTAGCCAGTTCATTGAAGGCAATGTCAATCTGTTCCCTGTCAATGTGAATATCCAGCAGTCGAGGCTCGAAATGTAGCGGAAGTGTGGCGTTATCGCGAATGGAATCCTGAAAAGTATATCGGCTCATGTATCCGCCCTCGTCGGTTTCTTCGCCAAATGCCCAGAAAGTATTCCTGTCGGATTTGTTAATGGGCGTCCCCGTCAATCCGAAGAGGAAAGCATTCGGCAAAGCTGCCCGCATCCGTGCGCCTAAATTACCTTCCTGTGTTCTGTGCGCTTCGTCAACCATCAATATAATGTTGTCCCGCAAATTCATATTCGGATATGCTTCACGGAATTTGTGTATCATCGTAATAATGATGAAGCGTGCGTCCTTCTCCAAATAATCGTGTAATTCCCTGATACTGTCGGTTGTTACTAAATTCGGGACGTCGGCGGCATTGAATGTTCCTGAAATTTGCGTGTCCAGATCAATTCTGTCCACTACAATAATAACAGTCGGACTTTTCAATGCCTGCTCGCGACGAAGTTTCTGCGCGGCAAAAAGCATCAGCAGCGATTTCCCGGAACCCTGGAAATGCCAGATCAAACCCTTTTTTAATTTGTTTTCTTTCACCCGTTCCACAATCCGGTTGGCGCCTTCATATTGCTGGTAACGACAAATAATCTTGATGCGCTGCCTCTGTTTATTGGTCGTGAAAATACTGAAATGCCGAAAAATGTCCAGCAGGGTTTTCGGATGCAGCAGGTTTTTGATTTGTTTGCCGATTTCCTCTAATCCCATTAACTTCGACAATTCATCGGAATCGTTGTCGATTCTCCATGGCGACCAGTATTCCAAAGGCGTACGCACGGCGCTATAATAAAACTCCTTGCCATCGCAGGCAAAATTCAGGATATTAGGCACAAACAGGGCAGGTACGGCATTTTCATATACCTCGCGTATTTCGTGAGCGCCGTCCAACCAGCTGACTGCCGGACGCACAGGTGTTTTCATCTCGCCGATTACCACAGGAATACCATTAATAAACAGGACAATATCCGGTATTTTTGTTTCGCGATTGCGTACATGCAGTTGATTTACTATCTGATAACAGTTATTATTCAAATTATTGAAATCAATCAGACGGACAGGCACATGCGAATAATTTTCGCCAAACGGCATGGTCATATCTCCGCGCATCCAGCGCGAAAATTCTTCGTTTGCGCGTACCAGTCCGATACTGTTTACCGATAACAGGACAGTTCGCAATTTGTAGATAACTTCGTCGGCGCGGTCGGATTGCGCGGCTATTTCGGGGTTAATGCGAATTAAAGCCTTTTTCAGTTCGCTTTCGACCAAAATTTCCGTTTGTTCACGCATCAGCGCCGTCGCCGGAAGGTACTGCCATTGCAATCCGTAGGACGCTTGCGATTCCGCTACAATTCCGGAACTGTTCAGGTTTACTCCGCTTAATTGCCTGATGATAAAATATTCTACACTGTTTGATTCGTTGAATGACATGATTTATTTGTTATCTTTTAGTCGTTTAATATCTTCTTCCAATTCTTTCAGGTTTTGCTCACGTTCCAGCGTCTTTTGCTTCTGCTTATACTTCTCAAATTCTTCGCCTGATTTTTGCAAGGCGGCTTCGTGGCTGATTTTACCTGCATGGCTTAATAACTCCCGACCGTTGAGCTGCAGTATAATATCCAAACGTTCAATCCAATCCTTCATATACATCGGCGTATGTTGCTGCGCCATCGTTTCGGCAAATGCAAGATACTGTTCTACCAACAACCCGAGTAGCTTTATTTCATCTTCAGTCAAATAGTTTTTGGCAATGCTGACGTCCGACTGTTTAACAGCAACTGTGTTTTTCCTGTCGAACGACGACATGCCCAGTAAAGGCAGGCTTGCATCCACTCGCCTGTAAACCAATTCTGCCGCCGTTTGCTGGCTGACAGCCCATAACAGCTTATTCTGTACTATCTTGAAAAACAAAACGGTTTTTTCATCTTTCGGGTTATAGTCGATGCTTGTCGTGTATATATCTTTGATTTTCTGATAAAAAAAACGTTCTGAAAGACGAATTTCCCGAATACGCTCTTGCAACTCATTGAAATAATTCATGGAGCTGCCTGTCTTGAAACGTTCATCATTCAGTGTAAAACCTTTAATGATGTATTCTTTCAAATGTTGTGTCGCCCATTGACGGAATCGTGTGCCTTGTTGCGATTTTACGCGGTAACCTACGGAAATGATAACGTCAAGGTTGTAATACTGTGTCGTAACTTCCTGTAGTTTTCCTTCAATAGCGCCATGTTGAGTGGTATGTCGGAATTTCCGACATACCACTTCTTCCTGCAATTCGCCCTCGACAAAAATATTTCGAATATGCTCGGTAATGGTCGTTCTTCCTTTCCCAAACAACTCTCCCATTTGCGCTTGCGTTAGCCAAACGGTTTCATCTTCAAGGCGGACGTCTATTTTAGTCGTGCCGTCGGGTGATTGGTAGATTACTATTTCGCTGCTGTTCAT
>JAISDK010000283.1 GCA_031264875.1 Prevotellaceae bacterium | reverse complement strand
ATTTCACTGCAATTGACTGTAACCCGCTCGGTTATCCCGAATACGGTAAAGTTCATGTCCATGCTGTACACATTCCAGCTGCCGCCGACAATATACAGCCACCCGTCCAGCAAAACCGGACTGTTCTTTTTTGGTTTTACCCGTATCTTGTTGATTATATGTTCGCCTTCGTCAGTTTTTCCTTCAAGCGCAAATTTATAGTATGTAATCGCATCCGGCGAGAGTGGCGAAATCATTCTTTTTCCTAACCTTGGGGCGTAGATGTTGACTGTTGCCAGTGTCATCGGAGAAATATCTACCAGGTCTTTCGGAAAACTCGAAGACACGGCAGTTACTTTCTGTTCGTATTTGTCGGGCGATGTGAATATTACTTCATTATGCGATTCCATGAGGAGAAGCGAACCTTTCACAATTTTCACTTCATCGACCCGCGATTCTATCCATTTCGCCACGTCGTTTACTTTCAGGCTGCCTTTCAGATATATCTCCGATTCATAACTCTTTACCTGATGCATGTAGCGGGGAGCCATGGCAATGGCTTTGCGCATGATGGCATAGGCGGGGTCTTCCCTGCGGGCGAAAATAACAACTTTCTCCAGTTCGTAGGCTTTTTCCTTCAAACTGACGGTTATCGATTGTAAGGGCTTGTCGATAATCACTGTAACCGACTTTTTTTCGTATCCTAACGAACTGAATTCACAGGTGTATTTGCCTTCTTTCAGGGCAATTTGAAATTCTCCGTTGCTGTACGCAGCTATCCCCTGCGATATTTCGCGTATGAATACTACTGCACCGGGGATGGGAGCGCCTTCATTATCCGTAATTTTGCCTTTCAGGGTTTGAGCTTGGACATTTGATACTGTCATACAAAATAAAAATACTGCCAAACAGTAAATAGCTCTTCTATACATATATAAATAACAAATCCGTAAACATGTCAATCAACATTTTTTTACCATGTCTATGATACTTTTAGATATAAATGGTTTAATAGTGATTAATGGTTAATCATTAATCATTATGTCTATATGTCAATGACACCAGTGTTTTCGACTTGATCCGGAAAGTGTAATGAACAAAAATCCGTATTACAAGCACGATGTTTAAATGAAATTCGTTTTATGTAATAAATAAGCGTTATTTTTGCCGCGTTAAATTTATTGTATAAATATAGTAAAACATTATGAAAAAGATATTATTAACTGTTTTGACCGGAATATCGGCAATATACATTTACTCTAACAGAGAGACGGCAATATCTTCGAATATTCCTGCAACCTGTGCATCGCTTGATACTCACACGGAAACAGGTGATACGCTTAGGATTATGAGTTTCAATATCTGGGGAGGAGGAGGCAATTCGCTTGCCCGTACTGTAGCTGTAGTCAGGGAGAGTAGAGCCGACATTGTCGGGATACAGGAGGAATCGAATAATGCAGCTGCACATATAGCCAAAAGTCTGGGCTGGCGTACCGTTCACACATACGTAAGCATATTGGGAAAAAGCTGTGCCATTATCAGCAAATATCCCGCGGTCGATACAGCCGAATCGAAAATCGGGATAAAGCTTCAAATCGGCGATAACAAATATGTATGGATGTTCAACCAGCACTTGAATCACTGTCCGTATGAACCATACCGGCTCAACGGTATCGAATACTGTGGCGGGACGCTTTACACTGAAGAAGAGGCAGTCGCTTCGGCATGGAACGCACGGAAAAGCGATGTGGAACTTACCATCGCCGAGATAAAAAAGACTCAGGCAGAACAGACGCCTGTCTTTCTTACCGGCGATTTCAACGAGCCGTCGCATCTGGACTGGACCGAACGCGCCGCAACTGCCGGTTTGTGCAAAATGCCTGTAGCGTGGCCCTCTACTAAAAAACTTCAGGAGCAGACGGGAATGAAAGATTCATACAGAATACTTCATCCCAACGAGGTATCGCATCCCGGATATACCTGGACGTCAATGCCGGCAGAGAAGGAAGTTTTAGACCGCATTGACTTTGTTTTCTTTTGGGGCGACCGGGTAAATGCTGTAAAGTCCGAGATTGCAGGCGAAAAAATGCCCGAAAGCGACATTGTTATTCAGGATTATCCTTCTGACCACAGGGCGGTAATGAGTACTTTTAAGATCGATTGACAGCTGTCAATTCTGTTTTTAATGTTTTCCAACATTTCCCTAAAACCGTAAAAAGAATTGTCTTTAATTATGCATCTCTTTCTATGTTTATTAATAATTCCGTCCTTATTTTTATTCCGTGACGGAAAATTAAATAAAGTTAAATTGTTTAAAGTAAACATGCAATCACTTACCTTTGCCCGCGATAAATTTTGATTATTTATACACTATGATATCGTTTAAAAACAGGATATTTTTTATCTGTATTTTACTGTTCATTTCCGTACTCGAGCTTGATTCGACGCCCGAAGGCAGACACATAAGGCATACTAAATATATAGCGGCTCCTAAGTCTCCCGAAGAAATGAAGTGGGTTGATTCCATTATGCTTACGCTTAATCCTCGCGACCGTCTTGCTCAACTTTTCATGATGGCGGCATACTCCAATCTCGATGAAAAACACGAAAATTCGGTAAAAAGAGGAATTACCGACTATCATATCGGCGGATTGATATTCTTTCAGGGTACTCCCGAAAAACAGGCGGAATTGACCAACCTGTACCAGTCCGTTTCGAGGATACCTTTAATTATAAGTATGGATGCGGAATGGGGGGTCGGTATGAGGCTTAAGGACGTTATCTCCTTTCCACGCCAAATGGCGCTGGGCTCTATCAGGGATAACAACCTGATTTATGAGCTTGGAGCAGAAATTGCACGGCAATGCAAACTGCTGGGAGTCAATATCAATTTTGCTCCCGTTGTTGACGTAAACAACAACTCCGATAATCCTGTGATCAACTACCGTTCGTTTGGTGAAAATCCTGTCGAAGTTTCGGCAAAAGGTATAGCCCTTATGGAAGGAATGCAGGATAATGGCGTGATAGCCTGTGCAAAACATTTTCCCGGACATGGAGATACCGATATTGATTCGCATAAACTGTTGCCGGTACTCGACCATTCGAAGGAACGTCTGGACTCTATTGAATTTAAACCTTTCAAAAAACTTATAGACGAGGGAATAGCAATGATTATGATTGGCCACCTCTATGCCAAATCGCTCGAAAATTCCAGTGTAGAAGTTCCCGCATCAATTTCGAAAAGCGTAATACAGAATGTGCTGCATGACGAAATGGCGTTTCAGGGTTTGGTAATAAGCGATGCACTGAACATGAGCGGAGTGAAAAATTATGCCGGCAACAGGAACGTTGCCCTTGAAGCCTTGAAAGCCGGTCACGATATACTGCTGATGCCCTACGATATAGAGAGTAATATTCTTGCAATTGAACAAGCCGTTAAAAATGGAGAAATTACTCAGGAAATAATAGATGAAAAATGCAGGAAAATTCTGACTGCCAAATACCGTACAGGATTAACAAAATTTACTCCTCTGAATACAAAAGGAATAAGAAACCGTATCAACTCACCCGAAGCGCAAGCGCTGAAAAACAAGCTGGTGGAAAACTCCGTCATTCTTGTCAAAAACAGGAATGATATGCTGCCTTTAAGGGATATAGACAAACATCAATACGGCTATATAGCTGTTGGAGGTCTTGATATGGGAAATGTTTTTTCGGACAGGCTTTCCATGTATGCCGGCATATCTGCCAAATGCGGGGTTTCTGTCATTCCCACGGCACAGGAAATCACCGGTATCAGGAATAAGTTAAGCGACTGCGACGTGATTATCGTTGGATATCACGCAACAAGTACGAGCCCGGTCAAGCAGTACGGAGTGAGTAAGCCGGTTTTCGATTTGCTGAAAAACGAATTGCCCGACAAAGAGATAGTACTGGCATATTTCGGTTCGCCATATTTTCTTTCGTATATAGAATCCTTTAATTTGTCTGCGGGTTCCGTGATTGTGGCTCACAGTAATGATGACGAAGTGCAGGACCGAACGGCGCAAATGATATTCGGCGGAAAACCCTTTTCGGGAAAGATGCCGGTTACAGCCAGAGAGTTCTACGAAGGTTACGGACTGGAGACTTTTAACTCCATACGCTTGAAATATGTTCTACCCGAAGAAACGGGAATATCCCGCGAATCATTGAAAAGCATAGATTCCATAGTGATGGCGGGAATCAGGCAAAAGGCCTTTCCCGGCTGCCAGGTAATAGCTGCACACAGGGGAGAAGTATTTTACTGCAAGGCATTTGGAAATCATACTTATGACAGGACTTCTCCAAAAGTTAAAATTTCGGACGTGTACGATGTTGCTTCGGTGACAAAAGTGGCGGCAACCTTGCCTCTGGTGATGCGTATGGTCGATGAGAAAATCGTGAATCTCAGCAATCCCCTGAACAGCTATGTCTCCATGCATTCGCGCGAAAACAAGGGCGATTTGAATATAAGGGATATATTGCTGCACCAGTCAGGATTGCCGTCATGGCTGCCTTTTTATTACAGGTATTTTGTTACGCCCGACGGAAAATCGGCTATATCAAATAGAAAGACTGCGGAGTTTAATATTCCGATTCCGGGGGCGGGCAGATATATGAAAAACGATTACAGACTGGACAGAAATTTCTTTTCGACCAAAAAAACAGAGAAATTTGTTCTGCCTGTTGCAAATAACCTTTACGGTTCCACGGAATTACGTGAAAATATATATGCCGAAATGGATACCTGCACTTTGATGAATACTACTTATCGCTACAGTGATTTGGGATTCATATACATGCAGCGTTTGATAGAATCGATGTACGGCATGTCGGAGGACAAACTGTCACGGATACTGTTCTATGAACCTATGGGAATGAACCGTACGGGATATCTCCCTTTAGAAAGGATTCCGGCCAGCGATATTCCTCCTACCGAAAATGATATGTTGTTCAGAAAGCAGTTGTTGCGGGGATATGTCCACGACCAGTCTGCCTCGTTAAGTGGCGGAGTGTCGGGACATGCCGGACTGTTCAGCAACGCCAATGATTTGCTAAAACTGTATCAGATGTATCTTAACGGAGGCGTTTATGGCGGAATACGTTATCTTACAGAAGAAACAATAGCCGAATTTACTTCCTGTGCCAACTGTAAACAGGGTAACAGGCGTGGACTCGGTTTCGATAAAAAAGACCCCGACCGCAGTAAAAAAAGCCCTATCTGCGAAGAAGCATCATTGCAAAGTTATGGTCATACGGGATTTACGGGAACAATGGTTTGGATAGACCCCGAACGCGATCTTATTTTTATATTTCTTTCAAACAGAATAAATCCTTCGACAGACAACAACAAGCTGTCGAAACTTGGAATAAGAAGCGAAATCTTTGCAAGGCTTATACGGACTATTGACGCGAAAAACAATATTTTATTAGTAAACAATATAAAAAAATAAGTCATGAGAATTCTTAAATTATTTTCGGTATTTATCTTAAGTTCACTTCTTTTGTCCTGTACAAACGGAGAATTGTCCACCGTAGCGGATCCATTGTATGAAATTGTGCCAAACATAGCCAACTGTACGCCAGGTTCCCTGTCGGAAATTGAAAAACAGAAAGTGTTGGCCTATATAAACAGCGTGAGGACAACACATAATTTGCCTGCCGTTGAGTATGATGCAAGAAAAGACAATCTTGCTCAGGATGCCGCCTTGATCGGCGCGGCAAATGCTGATATTTCCGGAACTGTAACTGATTTGTATAAATGCTATTCGAAAAATGCCGCTCAGGAATGTGCCAACGGAAACCGCAGCTTGTGGGGTAGCGCCACCGCAAAATGGCCCTCGTCAGAAATTCATGTGAACGACTGGATGACTGAATTAAATTCCGGAAATATCAACTGCCGGCGTCGCATATTAGACCCGTTTCTGAAATACATTACATTCGGAAGAATCATAGGAACGGCGATAAAGGGCGAATTTAAATATGTATCGTCAGCGATGCTGATACCCGGATATGGCGACGTGGATCTCAGCGAATACAATATATCGTATGTGGCATACCCTCAAGGAATATACAGCGCCAAACTCTTTGATGCCAATTCATTTCTGAGCTTTTCGGTTCTTCATAGCATCAATTCTAAATCGAGTAATGGCGAGTCTAATGTCGATTTTTCCGAAGCTACCGTCGAAGTGAGCGTGGGATCTCAAATACTGGATATAGTAGAGGGCAGTATCAGTTACGATTATAACGATGATTATGGACTGCCCAACAGTCTTCAATGGCAAGTGCAGGGACTTGCAAAAAATGTGTCTTATACCGTTAAAATACATAACGTAATAGTAGCTAAAAATCCAACGGATTACGAATATACTTTCAGCTTTCGCTGATTATTTATTCATGTTATGCAGAAACGCGAGTTATAAGCCCTAACGAGCTATTCTTATCCCGAACTCAGGTATATGGGAATGTTCAATCTTCCTGTCATGTTTAAAAAGATACCCGCAAAAACCTTTACAGTTTTTGCGGGATATCCCAATTTTTAACAGCTTAATTTTGAATTATTCGCGGTGAGGGGGGCAACCGAAGTAATAGTTTCAATTAGAATCAAATATATCCAAAATTTTAATATTCTAATAATTATCGTCATTTTTTGGTAACCTATCTTTTCAAACGCACCCAATTAGATAATAGAAAATCGGGTGCTTTTTTGGTTTTTTTAAATTTCCCTAAAGAACGCATGTTCCGATAATATTTTCGCATTTTCGGTTTTATTTATTCGTATATATCCGAAAAAAGCACTTTCCGTTTTATGTCCAGTCATTAACATTATCCGTGCAGTAGGAATACCTTCAAGATATGCATTTGTTGCAAATGAACGACGGGCTGTATGCGATGCAACCAATTTATACCGAGGAATGCGTTTTTTTACGATTTTTTTTCCTATTGTTCTTTCCCATAATATTTCATCGTTAATATGAGTTTTTTTGCAGATATTTTTAATTACCTTATTAAAATTTTGTTGTGACGAATTATATTGTGGAAAATTTCCATCGTATTTTTTCAATATTTCTTTGATAATAGGATGCATAGGTAATTTTACAATTTCGCCCGTTTT
>JAISDK010000264.1 GCA_031264875.1 Prevotellaceae bacterium | reverse complement strand
GACGGATAACGGTAACATTATTCATTTGCCGGACAAATTTCACGACTTCGGGATATTCGTTGCCCGTGTTGCAAAAGACGGCCGGAAGGGTTTTATCCACGAAACGCCGGATAATGTCCAGCATCACACCCGAATCCTTGTTATGAAATGCATGGAATGTAAGAATTTATTATTTGAATTGGAGAGTGGCATAATTGAAGAAATGCGACGTTTGCAATATTCAAGAGAGCATATTGCTCTGTATCGGAAAATATGTCGGCAATTTGCCGGGTTTGTAAAAGGGAAAGGTGCTGAAAATATTTTTTCAGAAAAATCAGGAAAAGAGTTTCTAAAAGAAACTTATGATTATCCTTCATCTGAATTAAAAGGTCGATTATCCAAGCCTGTTTCTGCTGCAGTCAGATGTATCCGGCTTTTGGGAGAATACCGGCTGTATGGCGCATTCGTTAGAACCCGCACTGCAAATCGGGAGTATAACTGGTCAGGAAAAGACATTTACCCGGTAAAGTCGTATGTAGAATTTGTTCACTCGTTAGACACAAGTAAATCGACTAAAAAACTAAGGGTTCATCACATAAAATTATTCTACAATTATATGAATTTCAGGCATATTGAAAGTATCTGCGATATGGCGCCGGAAACCATATCGGGTTACATCCTGTCCATGCAGGGCGGTTCGCCTGTCTATGCCGCGCATCGGCTGGGGACGCTCAAGTTTTATCTTAGGTTTTTATTTGAGAAAGGTCATCACGATACGGATTTGACAATATTCATTCCCCGTATAAAAACGCCGGGAAACAAGAATGTTCCTGCCTTGTGGAACAGAGATGAAATTATTAAATTGCTTGGCAGTATAGACAGGGGAAATCCTTCCGGTAAAAGGGACTATGCTGTAATATCGCTGGCGGTACAGTTGGGAATCCGAATTTCCGACATAGCCAGCCTCAAACTTGACAATTTGAAATGGGAGCGGAAAGAAATAGAATTTGAACAGTATAAGACAGGGAAAAAGGTTATTTATCCGATGCTTGATGAAATCGGATGGTCGATAATAGATTATATCAGATATGCCCGGCCCGGGACCGGGAGTGCATATCTTTTTTTGAGTTGCAATGCTCCGTATGTTAATCTTCAAAGCGGGTCTGTCGGATGTATTTTGTACCGGCAAATGCGCCGGTGCGGTTTACGCAAGGAAGAAGGAACGGTCAAGGGAATGCATTCTCTGCGTCATGCCTTAGCGAGAAATCTGCTGGAACAAAATGTTCCGCTGGCGGTGCTTTCCGAAATAATGGGACACACAAGTATCGTATCATCGTCCCCATACTTAAAGGTTGATATTGAAGGACTGCGCGACTGCGCCTTATCTCTGGAGGGAATTGTACTATGAAAATCACATCGCGAATTATGTCTTATCCGTACGAAGGTGTACTGGCAAATCTTTGTGAAAAATTCATTGCTGAAAAACGTGCGCTTGGCTGCAGTTACAATACGGAAGCAAAGCGTTTAAGAGAATTTTCGAAATTCACATGCAACTTTCTTTTGCCCAAAGATACGCTTTCGGAAGAAGTGGCGCAGGCATGGTATGCAAAAAGACCGGTGGATTCCGACAGGAACCGGTATGCACGGCTGGCGCTGGTGAAGCTATTTGCAGAATACATGCAGAGAAATGGATATAAAGCCTATATTCCAAACAGAAGTGAACTTGGAAAGATTCAATGGAATTATACGCCCTATATATTTACTCACATGGAAACCGCCAAATTCTTTGCATCTATTGACACATTGAAGCTGAAAAAGCATTCTGCCGCTCCCCAAAGACACTTGATTATGCCGGTACTGTTCCGTATCCTGTACTGTTGCGGTTTGCGAGTATCCGAAGTTACCGGTCTGCGGGTAAAAGACGTATCCTTACCGGACGGTATATTGACTGTTCGAGAATCCAAGTTTGGGAAAACAAGATATGTTCCTATGGCAAAGGACTTGGTATTGGTTTGTAAAAATTATGCTGAAAAAAACACAACCGGAAATGACAGTTATTTTTTCCGTGCTCCTGATGGCAACAAATATGGTGAGAAAGCCATTTATGATGTTTTTAGGGAAATTCTGTGGAAAGCGGGAATATCCCATGGTGGGCGCGGTAAAGGGCCAAGACTGCACGATTTCCGCCATACATTTGCAGTTCACTCACTGGAGAAAATGGTAAAAGAAGGGAAAGAACTGACGTCTTCCCTGCCACGTTTATCCGCTTATCTGGGACACAACGACCTGGAGGCCACAGAACGTTACCTGCGTTTAACGTCCGAATTGTACCCTGAAATAATTGCATTGCTTGACGAAAAATACGGATATATTATTCCAGCGAAAGGAGGTGTCGGATGAAAGCAACCGATTTTGCAGCGTGTCTTCATTCGTTTTTTACGGTCTATTTGCCTGGCATCCGCAATGTCAGTGAAAATACGGTAAAATCATACAGGGATACTTTCAAGTGGATTTTGACATTTCCCGAAGAACAGCAGCATATATCTGCCGAACGCCTTGCACTGTCAACTTTCAACAGCGATTTTGTAGAAGATTTTCTTGCATGGCTGGAAAAAAGCAAAGGCAACAGTATTTCAACAAGGAATCAACGTCTTGCGGCAATCCATGCATTTATACAGTATGTCAAACTGAAAAGGCCGGAATATCTTTTCCAATGCCAACAAATACTTGTCATACGGTCAAAAAAGAAACCACAGCCGGAACTGACTTACTTATTACCGGATACAGTCCAATCCATAATTAAGGAAACAGACCGGACATGCAAGTATGGACGGCGTGATGCAGTCTTATTAAGTTTGTTATATGATTCTGCCGCCCGCGTACAGGAACTGGCAGATTTGCGTGTGCGTGATGTGCGCATTGCAAAGCCATATACCGTTACCCTAACCGGCAAAGGAAATAAAAACCCGTTCCGTTCCTGTCTCAACAAATACGGCAATGCTGTTGCAGGCATATATAGCTGAAAATCGTATGTTTACTCCTGAAAAGATGGATTATCCGCTATTTTTCAACCATCAGAATCAAAAATTGACCCGTGCTGGAATTGCGCATATACTGAAGAAGTATTGTGATGCTGCACGTAAGAAAAATCCATTGATACCCAAATCCGTATCACCGCATATTTTGCGACATTCAAGAGCCATGCACATGTTGCAGGCCGGAATAAACCTCATTTATATAAGGGATTTTCTTGGACATGCACATGTGACGACTATGGAAATCTATACAAGGGCGGATACGGAGATGAAACGGGCTGCATTGGAAAAAGTAGCTGTTCGCATGGATGTAGATTTGCATGACTGGACAGAAGATAAATCATTGATGGCAATGCTGAGAGAACTTTGCTAATAACTGATTGGATATTATTATGGAAAGAAACAGAGGATATGGTTTTGTTTATCAATATGTTTTATCCTTTTCTTTCCATAATCTATGTCTTTCCATAATCTTTTTTATGGAAAGCTTTCCATAATAAGGATACGAAATTTCTTATTTTTTCCTCTTTTTAGTCGGGAAATCAAAAATAATTTGGAAATCTCATCGAACTTCAATGCTGCGTCAAACGATTTTCCACTCTTGCTTTTGAATCCTTTGATGACGGAAGTCTTCCCCGTGGTCAGTAAGTCTGTGATCTGTCTGTCGATCAGCTGCCTGTCGCTTCGGGTGCGAAAAATGACCAGTCCGCATTTTTCGTCCGCGCATTTTACCACTTTGGGATAGAAGCGTACACGGGCGGTTTTGCATTTGGGGCAGAGACAGGCATTTTCATCTGCGACGGCAATTTTTGTATCCAGCAGCTCCGATGTGATTTGCTGCGTATAGACGTTAATCGCCCGGCGGAACGTGTCCGGCTGCATTTCGCCACGTTCGATCTGTGCCAGAGCGTTCTCCCAGCTGCCTGTCATCGCTACGTCGGCAATACGTTTATCCTTTACCGTTTCATATACCAGCAGACCCTTTTCGGTCGGTACAAGCGATTTCTTTTCCCGGCGGATATAGTCGCGGGCAAAGAGCGTTTCGATAATTGCCGCCCTTGTTGCGGGTGTTCCGATGCCCGATTCCTTCATTGCTTCGCGTTCCGCATCGTTTATAACCTCCCGCCCTGCGCTTTCCATTGACGCGAGCAGCGAGGCTTCGGTATGCAGCGGCTTGGGCTTGGTTTGTTTTTCCAACACTTCAGCCCGGATAACCGGAAGCGTTTCACCCTGTGAAACTTCGGGCAAACTGCCTGTTTCGCTTTCGCCCGTATCTTCCTGTTCGCCGAAAACCGTCCGCCAGCCGGCCTGCCTTATTACCGAGCCTTTGGCTTCAAAAACAGCGTCACCACAGGTCAGCGTAATGACCGTAGCATCCCTGATGCATTTTTCGGAAAAGGCTTCCAGCATCCGTCCGGCTATCATATCATAAACGGTTTGCTCATCCGTGGACAGGTTTTTAGAACTGTTCCCGGTAATAATCAATGCATGATGGTCTGTTATTTTC
>JAISDK010000250.1 GCA_031264875.1 Prevotellaceae bacterium | reverse complement strand
TAGAGACGTGATGCATCACGTCTCTACCCCGAGCTGCGCTTCGCTTGCACGGGGTTATCAATTTTATACGCCGTACGGCGTATATTTGCGACAATGAATCAATGCACAAAAACGCCCAACGCTAATGCTTTCACCTTAACTTGACGACATTGGATTTTAGCTCGGTGTCGTCAACTTAGTAATTATCGAGAAATAAACTGACTGAATGACAAACAACAATAATGATCAATTGTATTGCCGTCAGCTTTAGCTAACGGATAAGAAAATGCAGGACAAAAGACTAAAGACAGGATATTCAAAAAGTTCCGTCAGCTAAAGCTGACGGCAATATTGCATCACAAGAGATTAAGAAAACAGTCAATTTATTTCACAACAATTCCCTCGCCCGGCGCAGTCTCCAGACACGCCGAGCGAGGGAATAATCAACAATTGGCTTGAGAATGTTATACATATAATGTATAAAAAAAACTCATCATATTTACCATAAATTAACGCTTTTTATGAAAAAAATCGAAAAAACAGCAACACATAACATTCAAAAGAGAACTTTATAATTTTTTTTTTGCACTGTGAAAAAAAAATAAATCACAAGAACAGGCATTTTAACATTCATATAATAAAGATATTGACATCCATCCGTAAAGAAAAATCGGCGCAAAAAAAATAGTGTTAAAAAAAATTCCGCAAATGTTATTGTACATTAAAAAATAACATTTACCTTTGACCCTAAAAATTATGAGGATTATGCTCAAACGTATTTTTGTATTTTATTATGAAGGCTTTAAGGAAATGACTGTAGGCAAAACGCTATGGGTCATTATTTTAATTAAACTTACGATAATGTTTCTTGTTCTGAAACTGTTTTTCTTCCCCAATTTTCTCAAAACTAATTTTGAGAACGAAGATGACCGTGTTAAATATGTAATCAGGGAGCTAACAACTCCCATTAAATACTAAATAAATAGTAACCTCAAAACGTATAAAAGATGCTTGATAATCTGTTTTTAAGTTCAGTAGTGGAATGGTCGAGGCTACAGTTTGCCTTGACTGCTATATTTCACTGGTTTTTTGTACCTTTCACTCTCGGTATTACGTTCATGATAGCCATCATGGAAACCATTTACGTTAAAACCGGAAACGAGTTCTGGAAAAAAACCGTGAAATTTTGGATGACCGTTTTTGGAATAAATTTCGCAGTAGGAGTTGCGTCAGGGCTTATTCTGGAATTTGAATTTGGAACTAACTGGTCCAATTATTCATGGTTTGTAGGAGATATCTTTGGCGCTCCTCTGGCAATCGAAGGTATTCTGGCTTTCTTTATGGAAACTACATTCTTTGCCGTAATGTTTTTTGGCTGGAACAAGGTGGGACGTAAAACTCACTTAGCAGCATCGTGGCTAACAGCTTTTGCGGCAAACCTTTCTGCCCTGTGGATACTTGTCGCAAACGGATGGATGCAAAATCCTGTAGGAATGCAATTCAATCCCGATACGGCAAGAAACGAAATGAATAACTTTTGGGAAGTGCTGTTCAATCCTACAGCCATCACAAAGTTTTTTCATACCATCACTTCGGGATATGTTCTGGCAGCCATTGTAGTAATCGGTATAAGCTCCTGGTTTATACTGAAAGGCAGGGAAAAGCTTTTCGCTCAAAAAAGCATACTTGTAGCCTCGGTTTTCGGCCTGCTCAGTTCAGCCGTTCTGATTTTCACAGGAGACTCGTCGGCTCATAACGTTGCGCATACCCAGCCGATGAAACTTGCCGCAATGGAAGGATTATATAAAGGTAAGGAAGGAACAGGATTCAGCATGTTTGGCATCCTTACCCCCGGCAAGGAACATGGCGACGGCAAGGACGCATTTGTGTTTAATCTCGAATTTCCAAAACTGCTTTCATTTCTGGGATACAGGAATTTCAATGCCTTTGTTCCCGGAATTGACGACTTGATCAAGGGAGGATTTAAGGAAAACTACGACTCCAAAGATGGCGGCAGTTCAATAGCCCTTTCGGTCGAAGAAAAAATACGGAGAGGAAAAGCAGCTATCGAAGCCTATAAGGAATACAATAAAGCCAAAAATGAAGGTAACGAGATTGTTGCAGCAGATGCAAAAAACCGTCTCTTTGATAATTTCAAGTATTACGGATACGGCTATTTCAACGAACCCTCGAGTATAATTCCCAACGTGCCTTTATGTTACTACAGCTTTAGAATAATGGTATGGCTGGGATTCCTGTTTGTTTTCATCTTCGTGCTATCCCTCTGGATTGTCGTAAAAAGAGACGGCAAATTCGCAAAATGGATACTGTACCTTTCAATATGGAGTATTCCGCTGGTATATATCGCATCACAGGCAGGATGGATTGTAGCCGAAATGGGACGTCAGCCATGGACAGTTCAGGATTTGCTTCCAACAATTGCCGCAGTTTCGCGCATTGATTCAAGTTCTGTAATTGTGACATTCTTCCTGTTTTTTGTACTGTTCACAATACTGTTTATTGCAGAACTCAAAATTCTTTTCTCGCAAATCAAGAAAGGTCCGAAAATTTCAAATGAATCAGTGTAACAATCTAAAATAAATATAATTATGGATACAACATATATTTTTCTTCAACAATACTGGTGGTTTTTAATATCACTTTTAGGCGCCTTATTCGTATTCCTGATGTTTGTGCAGGGAGGTCAGACGCTTATATATTCATTAGGAAAGACGGAGGACGAAAAGACGCTGATTATAAATTGCCTCGGACATAAATGGGAATTTACATTTACAACCCTGGTGACCTTTGGCGGAGCGTTTTTTGCTTCATTTCCACTGTTCTACTCAACAAGTTTCGGCGGAGCTTACTGGGTTTGGATGGCTATACTGCTGTTTTTTGTCATTCAGGCTATTGCGTATGAATTTCGTTCCAAGGCAAACAATCTTTTAGGAAAGAAAACATACGAATGGTTCCTTATCCTCAACGGACTATTCGGAACAGTGCTTGTAGGAACAGCCGTAGGTACATTTTTCACAGGCTC
>JAISDK010000293.1 GCA_031264875.1 Prevotellaceae bacterium | reverse complement strand
TGAGCTCATGTGAGCAACAAGTGAGGGAGCAAGCTTCCAGTCGAGATCCAGATTGAACGTATATTTTGTATAGAAATATATGTGACGTCCCGACTGTAGATTGTTTATTTTTAAAGGCGACACATTCAAGTGGGTAACCGAAGCTCCAACCTGAAATTTCTCCATGTTATATTCCACGCCGAAATCGAAATCGGCATTAACCTTATTTGTCCTTCCAATATATGTACCCACGAGAGGATCATGGGGATTTTCGGAAATAAGTTTATTTGCATCCAAGTTTTTATACAGTATTCCTCCGCCCAGACCGAAAGACAGGTAACTGTCTTCGAAATGGACATAATAAGAATACGCCAGCTTCGCATTGATTGAAGATTCCGGGCCGATTCTGTCGTTTGTAATCGACAGTCCGGCGCCCGAATTAATCTGAGCGAAATAGTTATGGGCATTCAGCACCTGCGTACTTGGCGCACCGCTGAAACCAATAAACTGCTGACGTCCTATTAAAAAGATATGCATATAATTGGAGCCTCCTGTTGCTGCCGGATTATAGTTTACCCTGCTCAAAAACTGTTGAGACAGCTGTATATCATTTTGACCTGATAACAACAAGGGCAACAACATTACTGTTAATATGAGTATTTTTTTCATTCTAATGTAAATATATTTTACCTTATTTTATTTTTTCCTTATAAAGAACTTCGCATCACCCGACTTGCCTAATGCATTATTTATCTTGTCGCACATAGCTCTGGCTTCTTCGGGCGTATTGAATCCGCCTGCATAATACCTGTATATTCCATTAGAATACACTTCATAAACATCCAGATTGAACAGTTGCTTAATCCTTACAAAGTCGGAACTGCCCATACTTGCAGGCTTCGTTGTACCTGCTACCTGAACGGCATAAGGCATATTCCTGACATTTGCTCCTGCTGTCTGCGGCTGTGCTGCCGGCTGCTGTGGATATTGTGGCTGCTGATATTGCGGCTGTTGTGGGTACTGCGGCTGCTGATAGCCATCCTGTATTTGACGCACGCCATACATATTTGTCGATGGAGTAACAGTCAGTCTTGTATCATACAGAGGCTCGCCTGTTGTACCGGTTACAGTAAATTCAGTTCTGCGGTTTGCCTGATAATCGGCTTCGCTTCTTTCGGGCTTAACAAGCAGCTGAGACTTTCCATATCCTTTGGATGCCAGTCTTGTCGGAGATATTCCCTGCGAAACAAGGTACTGAACCACCGATGCCGCCCGTTTTTCGGATAGAGTCTGATTGGATTTGACGCCGCCTCTGCTATCGGTGTGCGAACGTATTTCTATCATCAGTATCGGGTTCTTTTGCAGCAGGATTACAAGCTTATTCAGTTCCACATACGATTCTGGAAGCAAATCCCATTTATTATAAGCATACAGTATATTCTTAAGATGTATGGTTTTTGTAATCTTCTTCAATTCTATGTCCATATCGTATCCGGTAGCCTTGCAAAATTCTATACTTTGCGTGATTTCCCCGACCTGCAGAGTTTTATCGTCGGCAAAAAACTCGTCGCCCTTGCCTACGGTAGCCTTTACCTTGTAGATTGCGTTTTCCTTGACATCGCCAAAGCTATATTGTCCATTGCCGTCGGTTTCGATAAGTTTTATTGCCTGTCCGTTTTCAAACACTTCGATTTTGGCTCCAACTATAGGGCCGAGCGGGGTAACGGTAGATTTGTCCTGACTTTCTTCAACTCCTGTAACTATACCGGAAATATAGGCGTCGCTGCTTTTCATCGGCAGATCCCAGCCTGTCAGGGCGGCAAACCGTTCCTTGACGGAGTGATATGTCCGTGCAATAGGATTATAGCGCAGTACGGATGCCGTCAGTTCGTATGCCGACGAATCGGGTTCGATATAAAATACGTAACCGCCATTGTCGTCGGATGTTAATTTTTCCACGACTTTACCGTCTTTTTTCACATCTATTGAAATTCCCTGCATTGGCTGCTTGCTTATCGAATCGTATATCTGACCTGTAGCGGTCAGGGCTGAGGGATAGCCCTCGAACTTGAATATATCGTCATTATTGGCTGAACGGCGGGAACTAACCAGCATCCCTTCCGAGAAGTCAAATTTTTCTATAAGATTCACATCATCCTGGGGAGAGTTGAACGGCATACCCAGATTGATTGCCGGGCCATGCAGATTGCCATCTATTTTCGATGCAAAAATATCCATTCCGCCGTATCCGGGATGTCCGTCGGAAGAGAAGAACAGATATTCGCCTGCCACGAAGGGAAACATTTCGTTTCCGGAAGTATTGACTTCACGTCCGAGGTTTATGGGTTTACTCCATGATCCGTCGGAATATTTATCGGTGTACCAGATATCCGATTTCCCGTATCCTCCTTCCATGACGGAGACAAAATAGATTCTTTTGCCGTCGGGCATAACGAAAGGATGCCCAATAGGCTCCTTTCGGTTTTCAATTTTGAGGTTATCGATTTCCTTCCACTTGTTATCCTTAAATTCTGCAAAAAAGATATAGCACTGTTCATTTTTGGATTCGCCGCTACATCTTGTATAATATCCCAGATTGTTTACGGGATCGTATGCAAATGTTCCTTCATTTTTTCTGCTGTTTCCCTTGTTCAGTTCCGCAACCTGTTCTCCCTTGTTATAAGTATTGTTAAAAACAATAGACATATAGAATTTGGAATACGGCAGGCCTGTGCGCGGAGATATATCAACTTGTTTGCCTTTAGCGCCCTCTTCGACAGGATTTCCTGTTGATGCATATATTAAATTGTCGTTAAAATATGCAATGCCATATTCGCTTCCTCTTGTATTCAATGTTTCCATTGGCTGGAGTTTGAATTTGGGATTTTCCATGCGATGCGCTTTGGCATATTCACACGATGCGATTTTTGCGTCAACCAGTTTATTTTCAGGGTTGGATCTTTTGAAGACTTCAAACTGTTTTTTGGCTTCATCATATTTTGCCGTATTGAGGAGAACTTCTCCGTATCCAAAATAAACATCCGGAAGCATATACCCGCCCTTGATGGCTTTGGTATAGTACGGTTCTGCCTTTTCGGGCTGATTCATTCTTCTGTAACTTTCGGCTATGCTGAAAGTTATATGACTCATAACTTGAGGATCGGTCACTTTGCTTTCAAGTAAACTGTATTCCTGAATAGCTTCATAATACCTTCCTCCACTAAATGCCTTATCTGCCTTCTTGGTGTTTTGGCCGGGCAAAACACTTGCAATCATGATAAAAGCAGTTAACAATACAAAATTCTTTTCCATGTGGACAATTTTTTTCTTTAAACCAAGTGTATAAATATACATTCTATTTAGCACATCTTTCATTATCTATTATTCTTTTACTTTATTACTCCAAACATTTCCTGTTAATTTCGCCTGTTTTAAAAGTGCAGTATTTTACAAAAAAAAACGACAACTTTTCAAATTGTGGCTATGAAAAAACGTGCAAATTTATACATAAAATTAATAATGCTACTTTTTTTTGCAAAATTTAATATATAAAGATGTGTTTTCTGCTTATTTTAACATTTTTTATAACATGTAAATTTGCCGGAATGACTGGAAAAAAATCATAACTACGTTCTTCTTACTCTGATTTTTAACGAATTTTCTACCGGTGTCTCGCTTACCAGTATGAGGTATCCGCCGCCGCCTGCTCCCGACAATTTCCATCCCAGGGCTTTCGAGCGGTAATATTCGATATTTTCCAGAACTTTCCCGTCTATCATTTTGGGAAACATTTTTATCTGGGCTTCAAACGACTTCCTTACGCTGGCGGAAAATTTTACGGTGTTTTTTTCCAGAATTGCGTTCCAGCAGTCGTTTGCTGCCTCGCTCAATAACCTGGCATTCTCTGTGTTGATATAAGTTTCGGAAAGTACGCTGTATTCCCACGAGCGTGGCGCAAGTGAAATCAGACAGATGTGTTCTTCAAGCCAGTCGATGATGTCGTTGTCGAATACCGAGTGTATTTTTTCAGGCCAGTAGCCTCCGTCGTAGTCCAGCCTGTTGAGGCCGGGCATGATGATGCCTATCGAATCCTGTGAACCGCTTATTTCCGTTTTTCCGGGAGGATTTTCGTAGCAAAACAGTGTTTTAGCCAGTTTTTCCCTGTCGCCTACAGGTATATCCGTTTGCCAGAGTTCTATGGCTTTTTTTCTTGTGCTTGTGGACATTCCGCTGCGGTCGTTGAAATCGTAGTCGGGTTCTATCGAGATGGTCAGCACCGGGCCGGGATAGTGTCTGGAAACGTATGGCTGGTCGAGCCATCCGCCTGCCAGATCTATGCGGTAGGGCATGTTACATTCTTTCCGGAGCGCTGTTGTGGAGCGTACCGGCAAATTTCCGTGCGGTATTCTTTTGCTGACAATGTACTCTATGCCCAATCTTTTGCACAGGGCTTCCTTTGCGGTAGTATGCCCGTCCTCGTTTACGAAGAATATGTCGGGTGCAAGGTCAAGGATATCGTCTTCAAAGTCGAGCAGTCCGTGTCCTCTGTTTACGAAGGCGTGTTTGACGGCTTTCAGTGCGCTCACCATATACAGTCTTTCCTGTTCGGTGTTTATGGTTTTACGTCCTTTAAGTTCCGATATTGTTGCGTCCGAGCCGATTCCGACGTACAGGTCGCCCATTGTCGCCGCTTCTTCGAAGAATGCGACATGTCCGCTGTGCAACATATCGTAACATCCACTAACAAATACTTTTTTACTCATGCTGTTTTTATTTTATCATTTATAACTGTTGATTATCAATTTTCTGTTTTTATTTTATCCTGCCCATCCTTCGCGGTCAAGGTTTCTGTAACTTATGGCTTCCGCCAGGTGTCTGGGAAGGATGTTTTCCGACACGGCGAGGTCGGCAATGGTTCGCGATACTTTTAATATTCTGTCGTATGCACGTGCGGACAGGCCGAGCCGTTCTACTGCCATTTTGATTGTGTTTTGACCGGCGATGTTCAGTTCGCAGTATTTCCGTATCATGGCTGTTTCCATCATTGCGTTACAGTAGATGCCGGGATGTTTTGCGAATCGCTGTCGCTGGATTTCGCGGGCTGCTATGACTCGGTTTCTTATGGCGCTGCTGTTTTCGGAAGCCGATTTGTCCGAGAGTTTTTCAAACGGTACGGGGATGACTTCGATATGTATGTCGATGCGGTCGAGTAGGGGGCCTGATATTCGCGACAGGTATTTTCTGACTGCGCCTGCCGGACAGAGGCACTGTTTTTCGGGGTGGTTGTAAAATCCGCAGGGACAGGGATTCATTGATGCTACAAGCATGAAGTTTGCTGGGTATTCAACGGTGAATCTGGCTCGGGATATGATTATTTTTCGTTCTTCCAGTGGCTGTCTCATTACTTCAAGCACGCTGCGGCGAAATTCGGGCAGTTCGTCGAGGAACAGGACTCCGTTGTGGGCGAGCGATATTTCACCCGGCTGCGGGAATGAGCCTCCGCCGACGAGGGCAATGTCCGAGATGGTGTGATGTGGAGAACGGAACGGGCGGTGGCATATCAGTCCCGAATCTTTTTCCATTTTGCCTGCAACGGAGTGTATTTTGGTTGTTTCGAGGGCTTCGTGCAGGCTGAGGGGAGGGATGATTGAGGCCAGGCGTTTTGCCAGCATTGTTTTTCCTGCTCCCGGGGGGCCTATCATTATTATGTTGTGACCTCCGGCGGCGGCTACTTCCATGGCGCGCTTTACGTTTTCCTGTCCTCTGACGTCGGCAAAATCGGCGTTGTGCTGTGAGATGTTTCTGTAAAATTCTTCACGTGTGTTTACTGTTACGGGTTCGATGTTGTTTTTCCCGTTGAGGAAATCGACTATTTCCCTGATATTTGCTACTCCATATACTTTGAGCTTGTCGACTACGGCGGCTTCCCGGGCGTTTTCTTTTGGGAGTATGAATCCTTCAAATCCCTGTTCTCTGGCCATTATTGCTATTGGCAAGGCTCCTTTTATGGGTCTGAGCTGGCCGTCGAGGGCGAGTTCGCCCATGATGATGTATTTGTTCAGGCTGGTGTCGGGTGTTTTCTCGCTGGCGGCAAGGAGGCTTATTGCCAGGGGGAGGTCGTATGCTGCGCCTTCTTTCT
>JAISDK010000242.1 GCA_031264875.1 Prevotellaceae bacterium | reverse complement strand
TCTACCGCCGCTACCTTATTCATTTTTTCGGGCAATGAACCGGACGCCAGCGCCATTCAGACAATGAAAGACGCCGGCACATACGAAGCATTTCTGAAAGAAGAGAACTTTCGCGTTTTTCCTGTCTATATTACGCTTGCCCTTGTCATTATAATTATAGCTGTTTTGATAAAACGGACAAAATTTCCCGAAGTGGCGGTCGAAAAATCGAGTAAGCAAAAGGGCAGTTTCAGAGCGTTGCTGAAATATCCGCACTGGTGGGGCGCTATCATTTCGCAGTTCTTTTATCTTGGCGCTCAATTAGGAACCTGGTCGTATCTTGTGCTTTACATAACTCAAAATAGCGACTTTAAGGAAAAAGCCGCCGGCGGATTCGTAATAGTCAACATGATTCTGTTCATGACAGGACGTTTTTTCGCCACCTGGCTGATGAAATACTTTAAACCCACGCGCTTGATGGGTATTTACGCGATAATTAACCTTTGCCTGATTTCTATTGTTGTCTTAGGCTCGAAATGGGGCGAAACGAAGTTCGGACTCGGATTAAGCGACGTCATGATTGCGGTTCCGTTTACCGGATTTTCGATGCCTCTCAGCATCTATGCCTTGATATTTACGGCATTCTTTATGTCGCTGATGTATCCTACCAATTTTGCTTCGGGAGTAAAAGGTTTGGGACCGAATGCCAAACTTGGCGCTTCTGTTCTGGTAATGAGTTTGATTGGCGGCGCGCTCGGTTCACTGGCTATCAGCAGTCTTGCCGGCTCGAAACGGGGACTGATGGCAGGAATAGAGACGCATCAAATAGCCGGCGGCATGTGCGTCATCATGGTTTCCTATCTCGTGATTGCATGGTATGCCTTCTTCGGCTCACGACCAAGAGGTCCCGTATATGAATGATGATCAGGCGTTACATCTTGTCCATTCTGCATGGGTTTTTAATCGGACTTTCTGGAAAATTTGTACATTTGCGGGCGATTATATGGATATTTTTTGTTCGTATTTTTGTTTGAAAGTAATAGGTAAATAATTAATACAGTTTTATATATGATAGATACAGCATTTACAAAGTATCACATTGAACTTGGAGCAAAGATGGCTCCTTTTGCCGGATTTAACATGCCAATCGAATATTCCGGAATAATTGATGAACATATAACCGTGAGGGAAAAAGTGGGAGTATTTGACGTTAGCCACATGGGTGAATTTTGGGTAAAGGGTGCAAATGCCCTCGCTTTTCTGCAATATGTTACAACAAACGATGTTTCGGCTTTGGTTCCCGGAAAGATACAGTATTCGTGTCTGCCAAACGGCAGGGGAGGAATAGTTGACGATTTGCTGGTATACTGTATTGACGACAGGACATATCTGCTGGTTGTCAATGCAGGCAACATGCAAAAGGACTGGAATCATCTGAGTTCGTATGCCGGCAAATTTGGCTTAACGCAAGGAAAAGATCTGTACGACGCTTCGTCGGAGATTGCGCTCCTGGCGGTTCAGGGACCAAAGGCTATTGAAACCATACAGAAAATAACCAAAGAAACAATAAGCGATATTCCGTACTATTCGTTCCGTAAAGCAAATGTCGCCGGTATCGAAAACGCGATATTGTCCATTACGGGCTATACCGGCGCAGGAGGCTGCGAGATATACATCGCCAACGAAGACGCTCCAAAGCTCTGGGATGCGGTTTTCGAAGCGGGAAAAGAATTCGGAATCAAACCCGCAGGATTAGGCGCAAGGGATACTCTAAGGCTGGAAATGGGTTTTTGCCTGTATGGGAACGATATTACGGACGAAACATCGCCGCTGGAAGCAGGGCTGGGCTGGATAGTGAAGTTTAAAGACGGCAAGGATTTTATCGACAGGGACAGCTTAATCAAGCAAAAAGCCGAAGGTATCAAAAGGAAACTGATCCGCTTCGATATGATTGACCGCGGCGTTCCGCGTCAGCATTACGAAATATGCAGTCAAAACGGGGAAAAAATCGGCGAAGTAACGTCCGGAACAATGTCCCCCTCACGGAAAGTCGGTATAGGGATGGGATATGTCAATGTTGAATATTCTAAAACCGGTACTGAAATATTTATAAAAATCCGTGAAAGATTGTTAAAGGCTACGGTAAAATAAGGTTATACAAAACAAACATTTCGGAAGTCGGATTATGAACTCATGACCTTTTATTTTTGAACAGATTAAGAATTGATTTTGTCATTTCAAACAAAGTGGCGATTGCAACAATGATTCCCAAAAGCGTTACAGGAAAGGTAATAATATTCATATACCATAAATACAGTGTCAAAACGGAAAACAAGAGGCCAAACACAATTTTCGACATGGAAACCGGATACAGTTTCTTTTCATCAGTCTTGGATTCCAGCATTTTTTTGTGTTCTTCGAGTTTGGAGATTATTTCTTTTTTCAATTCACTGTCAGCGCCTTTACGGTCGAGATACAATATAATATCGGCGAATCGGTCTCCCCGTTCAATCATTTTTATGGTGTATGCCAGCAATTTGTCCTTTTCTTCAGGTTCCATCTTTCCCGTTTATAAATGAATGACTTCCCCGTGTGCGGCGGCGGCGGCTTCGGCAATTGCTTCGCTCATGGTCGGGTGAGGATGTATGGTTTTCAGTATCTGTTTGCCTGTTGCGCCAAGTTTCAGCGCCAGCGTCAGTTCGGATATTAGTTCCGTTACTCCCAGGCCGATTATATGCGCGCCCAAAAGCCTGTCGGTCTTTTCATCGAACACAAGTTTCACAAAACCGTCTCTGTTGCCGGCTGAAACTGCCTTTCCGGACGCCGAATACGGGAATTT
>JAISDK010000229.1 GCA_031264875.1 Prevotellaceae bacterium | reverse complement strand
GATGAAGCTTCTTTAGGTATTCCAGAAGCAGAGGCTTGAAAGCGATAGCTATAACCTGCCGCTAATGAAAAACGATCGTTAAATGCATACATCAAATTAAGGATGTCCAGCTGACCGTTCGCATTTCCTCCATAAGGACCAGATTCCCAGTCGGGGACATTAAATTTAGGTAAATAGTCGCCTGTAATCGCACTACGTACTTCTGATGGGATATTCAACTCCTTGAAATCTCCAATATTCTTCCAGAAAGTTCCATCAAAAACTGATTTAAAAATGGAACTCGTTGGAAAAGTCAACAAGTTATTGTGTACACCGCCGCTCACTCCAAGCACTGTAACATCAAACTTGTATCTACTTCCGGCTAATGACGCCGGATTCAGTTTCCCCGCAGTAATACCCGCATACGGGCTACTCATAAAGGGGGAAAACTCCTGTGCTGTAGCTTTGAAAAAGCCAAAGGCACAAAACATAAACAGTAATCCTAATACCTTTTTTCTCATAATAATTGTAGTTTAATATAAAATAGAACTTTTTTTAAATTTCACAATTGTATTAATTGATTCTAACTATAAATTTCGTATAAAAACATTAACAATAATCGGCGGCAAAGGTAAACAATAAAATTTAAATGGCAACATTTTTCTGATATTTTTTTCATAAATATCTAAAAGGCGATTAAATGCTGTTATTATTTGTCCCATTCGCCTACCTCCATTTCTTCGATTTCGTCGCCTCTTATATTGAATCTTAGTGCAGTGCGCACTCTGTGAAAACCACTTATGCCTGCTGCTCCGGGATTCAAAAATAATAGCTCATTTTTTTTGTCGTACATAATTTTTAAGATGTGAGAATGACCTCCGATTAATACTTTCGGTTTTTTTTCTAAAAAACTTGCTCCATCGGTCGAATACTTTCCCGGATATCCTGTTATGTGGGAAATGATGACGTAGAGATTTTCTCTCCGAATTTCCAAAACTTTAGGATAAACCGCTCTTGTTTCCGTGTCGTCGATATTTCCGTGTACGGCATATAATGGCTTAAATAAGGCGATTTCATTAGCTGTTTGCAAAGAACCTATATCACCGGCGTGCCAGATTTCGTCCACATTTTCGAGAAACCGTCTAAGTTTGTAATCGAAAAAGTTATGTGTATCTGATATTACGCCTATTTTCATACGAAAAACTAATCTTGTTTTTTAATGTTTTACAGTTTATTTTCCTCTTTTGAGTACCATAGTGGAATTTCCTGTAACTATCTTAAGCATGTCATCATGTTCTCCAGGATATTCCTCTGGCTTCTTTTCCAGTTCTTTTTTCACTATTGCCCTGATTTCATCAGTACCCTGCGTTAGTGTAAGCTGGTTAGCCGACACATTCGTTTGGAATTTGATGTAACCGTCAAGAACAAGATAATTCCCCTCTATACTGTAGGTCTTAGGACGAGGGGCAGTGGAACCATTTCTGGTTACTGTACACGACAGATCTTTATTGAAGGTATATTTGTCGCCTGCTCGGAACAAATACTTCAATGTGTCGCTTACCTTTTTCGCGTCTTCAGCATAGCCGCTAAAAGTGACAATAAATTCAGGAGTTCCGGATATTGCCCATTCTCCCGAATCATTTGCAATCTCCTCTTTTGTAATAGGAGTGACATCATCGTCATCTTTCTTAGAACAAGATGACAGGCAGATACTTATAAGAAGTATGCCAACTGCGTTAAATAATAACTCTTTCATTGTTTCTAATTTGATTTATTTAAATTTAAACTATAATATGATTATCTCATTTAATAATCGGCGCAAAGATAATTCTTTTTGTGATTTGTTGTTCATATTTTTCAATAAAAATTTTTCGGATGTCATTTCTGCCTCACCTGCAATGACTACGAAAGGAATGTTTCGCTTGTCGGCATACTCTAATTGCCTTTTTAGCTTCGCCTGTTCGGGGTAAATTTCGGCAGAAATGCCCGAATTACGGATTTCCTGCAAGGCCGGCAGACAGTAAATTTCTTCATTCACGCCCATGTTTGCAAACATCACGCGGGTTGTTTCCAAAGAGCTTTGCGGGAAAAGATTTTTTGCTGACAGTACGTCATAAATACGGTCAGCGCCAAATGAAATCCCTACTCCCGACACGTTTTTCAATCCGAATATGCCTGTAAGATTGTCATAACGTCCTCCTCCGCAAATGCTTCCCATGTCGGCGTTGCAAGCCTTGACTTCAATAATCGTTCCGGTGTAATAATTCAGCCCCCGTGCAAGCGAGAGGTCTAATTCTATTGGTGTAGAGATACTTAATTTACCGACATAGTTCAATATCTTCCGGAGTTCGGCAATTCCGTACAGACCTGTTTCGGAACCGGACAAAATCTCTTCCATTCTGTTCAGCTTTTCTTCGTTTGAACCTGACAGAAACAGGACAGGTTCCAGTATCTTTATTTGTTCGTCGCTGATATCCTTGCTGCGAAGTTCTTCTTTTACTGCATCTATGCCTGCTTTTTCGATTTTATCAACTGCTACGGTGATATCGATCAGACGGTCGCTTTGTCCCATTATTTCGGCTATTCCGCCCAGTATTTTCCTGTTGTTCAGCTTGACTGTCACGTCAAGGTGCAGTTTCGAGAACACGGAGTCTATTATTTGCAGCAGCTCAACTTCGTTCAGCAGGGAAGCGCTGCCGATCACGTCGGCGTCGCATTGAAAAAATTCCCTGTAGCGTCCCTTCTGCGGACGGTCGGCACGCCAGACAGGCTGTATCTGATACCGTTTAAACGGCAGGATAATGTCATTCCTGTGCTGTACGACGTATCTTGCAAATGGAACGGTCAGGTCATACCTGAGACCTTTTTCGCTGATTTGATTTGTCAGCGGTAAAATTTTATCTTCTGCAAGGAGTTCCGCAGGCACATCCCGTAAAAAATTTCCGGAATTTAAGATTTTGAACAGTAGCTTGTCGCCCTCATCTCCGTATTTACCAGTAAGAATGGATAAATTCTCCATAGCCGGAGTCTCAACAGGTTGATACCCGTAAAGTTTAAAGACTTGCTTTATGGCGTCGAAAATATAGTCTCGCTTCACCATTTCTTCCGGCGAAAAGTCGCGCGTGCCTTTAGGTATTGATAAATTCATTTTAATTTCCTCTATATAAATGTAATACTCCTGTATAGCTTTTTCCGGAATAGGATTTGTCGTCCCATCCTTCTCCGCTTATTATATAATAATATACTCCCGACGAACAATCGGAGCCGTTACCGTTCATTTTTCCGTTCCACCCTTCCCATGCCGAGACTTCACCTTTATATTTATACACGAGGGTGCCGTTGCGCGTAACTATTTTCAAATTCATTGTACGCATTGACACAGGTTCCTGACCTTTGACAAAGGTAAAAAAGTCGTTGTTTCCGTCTCCGTTGGGAGTAAATGCATTAGGCAAACTTTCGGATGAAAAGGCCGATTTTGCAACATCTATATCCTTCCTTTTTCCGCCGGCGTCCAGCGCATAACTGCTGTGACGGCAACCTGTTCGGGTATTTTCCACAGACAGTTTTACAGGGTAACTGCCCGGCTTGTAATTGATTTCGTCAGGGATATTTTCCGTATAGTATCGCCACAGGGTATCGTTTTGTAAAAAGTTTATTGTCTGGTCATTCCAGCCTGTCCATTCGAATCTGTCGGCATTTATACTTTTGTTTTCCAGTTTCATACGCCATAGCGCCTCTCCACTGAGGTTTTTTGTGGGAACAAAAACTCCGTAATCGTCAGGAACAAGCACATCGAAAGCTGCATATAAACCCATTGCAGGAATGGGTTCAGTCTTATATTCCTCTGTAGTATTGAGGAATACGTTTGTTATTTTCACCGAATAGCTTGCCGCTCTGAATGGCGCCGACAATCCGGGAACAAGCGGTCTGTCTGCATCCGAAGGTTCATTTGCCGAAGATATTCTGGTAACCATGGAATTGATTCTCTTTTTCCATGATTGCGGAACATTGGGCAGTTCTTCGTATATATTTATATCCGAATTCCATTCTACAGTATAATTATTGCTGATATATCTTTCCTTGACACTGTTCAAATCACAGAAATCGGAATAGTCGTAAGCGGAAAAATTATTCCTGTTGGAAGAAGCATAAGCTGTAAGCTGGAGGTATTCGCAGTTTTGTGTATATGAAACCGAGTCGGTACGAATAATATCGTAAAACAGCCATGCTCTGAATGTGTCGATTATCTCCTCCGTTTCTATCACAACTAAATATCCTCCTTCGCCTCCCGACGGAAAGGTCACATCCGATTCCGTAACATCAATATCGGTTCTGAAAGGCGTGGGTTCTACTGTTTTAGTCGTTCTATCGAAACGGTACCAGTTGAAATTGGCGGGACTGTTGCCCATGCTTCTCGCTTTCAAAGTCGGAGTCTTATTGTTATCACTGATAGATGAAAAAAAATAGGTGAAGATAAATGTGGAATCGTTAACATCCGAATTGTATGTTTTATTTGCATAATCCGCTCCTCCCGGACTTACAATCTGGGCGGCTACAGTGTAACTGAACACAATTCCCAATACAATAGATAGATATCTTAACTTTTTCATCACTAAACCATAAATAATAATGCCGCAAAATTATGTAAAAAAACAAATCTCCCGCCAAAAATATCGAAATAGTGCTATTGTCTGTCGAAATATTATTATTGCCGCCTCATGTAAACTTAATACCTTTGCACCTTATATTTTATAATAATACATTAAAAAAAGATATGCTATACAGAGAAATAGGAAAAACAGGGATGAAAGTTTCCAATATCAGTTTCGGTGCATCGTCGCTGGGTGGAGT
>JAISDK010000194.1 GCA_031264875.1 Prevotellaceae bacterium | reverse complement strand
AGCGCATTGAAAGGGGTCATAAATTCTCCCACTTTCCTGTCCAGATCGTCCTTTTCCAGCCTGTAGTCGCGGTTTGTTATCAGTCCGAGCAGTTTCCCGTTTGGAGATCCGTCGTGGGTGATCCCTATCGTGGAATGTCCTGTTATGTTCACCAAGTCAATTACATCCTTCAATGTACTGTCGGGTTTAAGATTCGAGTCGCTCACTACAAACCCCGCCTTGAATTTCTTCACTTTCCTGACCATCTCCGCCTGAGTGTCAATGGACTGGGATGCATAAATAAACGACAGCCCGCCGTTACGGGCTAATTCTATCGCAAGTTCGGGTCCTGAAACCGACTGCATGATAGCTGAAACAAAGGGAATATTCAATTCCAGCGCCGGTTTGGAATCTGCCGGTCGGTACTTCACTAACGGTGTATTTAACAATACATTGGGGGGAGTACACTGCTTTGTCGTAAGTCCGGGAATAAATAAGTATTCCCCAAAAGTTCTTGAAACATCATCTATATAAATCGCCATACTAAATAGATATTAAATTTCGCACAAAAGTAATCCTTTTTTGTATATCACAACTGTGAATTTTCAAATCGTCCGTCCACTGAAAGGCAGGACAGTGTTTAAATCCTGTTTTGCAGATCGTTTTACTTATGTTCGGGTTCCGCAGGCGGACGATTGCCGAATGTTGAAGGGTCAATTATATCATCCGCCAGTATATCTATCGTTTACAACAAGTCGAAAAAGTAAAGTCCGCCAAAACAAAACGGATAGTTATTTATAATAAAAAAAGGCAACCGTTGTGATTGCCCTTTAAAAAAAAGAATCCCTCATCCCACCCTCGTCTTTTACAGTTAGCATTGTGGTTATGCAAAATAATTCTGCCTGTCGGCTTGAAATATAATTTCTGAAATAATGCTGAACATGCACAATTTTACAGCATGCTTACGTTCAATAATCCATATGAAGTTTAATTTCTCAAATGAGAAGGTGCTACCCCTATAAAAAACTACGCTCTATTTTTATTTTAATTCTGTTATCCAATTCAAACTTTGAATTTCCATATCCAGTTCCCTCAGCTGTTTGGAGTATGAGTCCACGCTTTTTCTTAGTTCTGAAGCATCGACTGTGCGGATATACTTTATTTCCAGCCTTCCATACCGGTCTTCTCTTTCAACTGTGTGATTTAGTACTTCCCGCATTAATGATACCCGCAGGGAAAGTACGTCTTTTGTTGCAATCAGTTTTGTTAAAGTCGAGCCTTTATATATTGTTTTCGTGTTTGTTATATTTATTCGATAGATTAAATTTTCTAATTGTACCAAATTATTTTCCAATTCCTCAAACAGTTCTTTAGGATCTTCTGCAGGGACATCTCCCTCTTGAATCTTTACGTTATCTTTCAGTCTCTCCTTTAATTGAGAAACTTTTTTCTGTAAGTCAGCACGTATGCTGAGAGCTTCTGCCAATTTCATAATATATTCTTTTTATTCTTTATCATTTCACGGCGCAAAGGTAGTGAGATACTATGCCAAATTATGTCACAGGCAAGAAAAAGTAAAAAAACTCTTTAACTCATGCTATGCAAATACGATAACATCTCACAAAATTACATCGCGCGAAGTATAATATGAATTGGCCGTGACAACGGTACAGACTTATGCAGCGGCGCCAGATAAAGCAGGCAATATATTATTACCCATATAGATATCTTTTAATTTTCATTGTTGATGTTTTCTCGAAATCCGAAGCGAAAGGCAACACTACAACTGCCGATATTTGAGAAAAACGGTTTACTTTGGAATTGACGTACAGTTGGATTTCCTGTTTCAAATCGTCAATGTTTTTTTCAAATTCACGGTAATTTTCTTCAATTCTGCTATGCAGTTCTTCCTTCAGCTTATTATATTGCAATCCAAGCTCTTCATAATTGATTTTAACCATTGCAACCAGTTTTCCCTTCTGCTCGACAACCAGAGATTCCTGTACGAACCTGAAATTATTTATAAGCGATTCAATATCTTCGGGATAAATATTTTCTCCGGAGGATGTAAGAATCACATTTTTCAGTCTTCCCTTTATAAAAATTCTTCCGGATGAATTGACATTCACCAAGTCGCCGGTTTTAAACCATCCGTCGGGAGTTATCACCGTGTCCGTAAGTTCCTGTTCCTTGTAATATCCCTTCATCAGACTTGGACTTTTTACCCACAGCTCACCGATTCCGCAATCATTCACATCATTGATTTTCATATCAACCTCTTCGAGTTTAAATCCTGCCGATCCGGGTTTTACGTTATGGGTAAGCGCTGCGGACAGGAGCGGAGCGGTTTCAGTCAGACCGTAACCTATTGCGTAAGGGAATTTTGCCTCATACAGAAACCGTTCGGTATAATAATCCAGTTTTGCTCCTCCTATTCCGAAAAACACCAGTCTGCCGCCGAATGTTTTGTACAGTTTTTTTCCTGCAATGCGGTGCAGCAGCTTCCTCCCTATGCTCGTTTTATATAAATACCGAGTCACCGTGCGCTTATTAAATTGCGGGAGGACAGTGGATTTGAATATTTTTTCGGAAATCAGCGGGACTGTCAGTAAGTGAGTCGGTTTTATTTTTTTCACTGCGGGCAGCAAAATAGCCGGCGTCGGCGCTTTCTCCAGATAATATACGCTTGAGCCGCCAAGAATAGGCAGCAAAAAGCCAAGACTGCCTTCGTATGTGTGTGGAAGAGGTAAAATCGACAGGAAGACACTGTTTTCGTCCACCGGCTGAATCTTGATTACCATTTTTAACTGGGCAACGAGATTATGGTGGGTCAGGATAACTCCCTTGGATTTTCCAGTAGTGCCCGACGTATATACTATACTTGCAATATCGTCGGGAAGCACTTCTTTTTCCACGCTTTTTGCCGTATTAGCTTCATTCCCGTTTTCATATACGGAAAAAGTATCGACATCGAACCTTATTTTCAGCTCCGGCAGGTTTACAGCATCAATTTTGTATCTTAACCGTTTGGTTACAAATATTGCCTTGCTGTCGGAATGGCTGAGGATGTTTTCGACTTCGGTAGATGAAAAATCCGGCAACAGCGGAACCACTATCGCTCCCATGGATACGGCAGCAAAGTATATCACGCTGTATTTTGGAGTGTTATGCGTGAGTATAGCGACTTTGTCTCCATGCCCTATTCCCAAGGAAATCATGGTTTCGCGCAAACTCCTCACTTTTTCCTCAAACTCTCTGTAAGAAACCGGTTTGTCTCCTACAAAAGCATTCATCACGTTTGAAGCATATTTTTCTGATGAATACTCCAGTAAATCTTTTAAAGTTTTCAAACTTTCTCCTTGTTCTATTCTCATGATTCAATTTATTTCCGTGATTATATATCGCATTTTGTCACAATTTCTTTTGTTTGACGTCATCCTCATGTAACAGTTTAACACTTTAACATACTTTAAAAAACAAGCATACCAATCTATTATATTCTTATACGGCTTATAATTCACTATATAAGCCATAATTTTCAGGCTGCAAAAGTAAGAAAACAATTTACAATATGATTACGCCGGTAAAAAAAAAACTGAAAAATAAACTTTTTGTGTTCCCCGTGAGTTCATGAAAAAAGTAGTGGAATGTTAGAGGAATTGTTTAAAGTTTGAAGCAAATAATATTGAGTTTTCCGAAGGGATACACTCCACTACTTATATTATCTTTTTATCCGCAAAAATAAAATCTCACATTTTGTTGGGGACAAAGGTATATGAAATTTTTATATTTCATAGAAAAAATGAAATAAATTGTTCATTTTCGTTAAATATTTATTCTTATATCTGATATAAACAAGTGATATTTAACTGAATATACAGTGCGATTCAATTGTGTAAAAATATGGCAAAATTTGTTTTTTCTGCCTTTCCGGAGCTGATAAATGATGCTTTTTGGGGATTTTCGCATAAATTTTAACGGTTTTTAACTGTATTCTGTATAAAATCCCTAAATTTGCAAATTATTTTTAAATTGTATTTGTGAAATGAAAAAGATATTTGTTACTCTGTTATTAACCGTGATTTTTCACGTATTCTCTGATGCGCAAGCTGTTGAGACAAGAATGTGTTTTGCCGATACGACGGCGTTCCCTTTTTCGGGAGAATGGCAATATTTGTCGACCGATGTGTTTCTATTCAACGGTCACAAGTTTGATAAAGTGATAAACGACATATACTTGCCGAGTACAAAAAAAGGTAAAAAAAAGATTCTCTCCAGTGAAAAACTGGAATATCTTTATATTACAGCCCAGTTGATGAACGTTAAGTATTTTGGCGACAATGATGTGGTTTATCCGCTGTACAACTTCCAGATATCCAATGACAGCGAATCTAAATACCAGACTTTTGTAAGTGAAAATATTGAAGCCATACGTATAATCGACAATTTGCCGCTGTATTCGGCGGGTAACAATATCGACGCTAAAATAGATGTAAAAGCATTGACTTCAAGCGATAAGGACAATATTATGGGATTCTTTGGCAGACAGCTGCAAAATCTGGCGCAAACGGGAGGAATTGGCAAACCGATTCTAGCTCTTATCGGCGAAATGGGTAATTTCATCGAATCCAACGCTAAGAAAAAGGAATACCGTTTCAGTTCAACCATAAGGCTTTTTGAACAGAAAAGTTTCGATACCCGCCTTCATTCGATACGGGTTTACGTGATGGTAACGCCCAACACGCCTTCCATACACATGAATACCACCGCTATAGGTAAGTTTATGGATACATGCACGGTAGCGGAGCTTACAAAAGCTGATCTGGAAAAATTGCTGCCGTACAGGACATATCCTGTGATTGTTGTGGCCAATTACAAGTCGCTGTACAAGCTCGACGGAATCAGCGGCGATGAAGTGAATTTTGCAAATATCGACAAACGAAAGGTCAATGTGGAAAACAATTACCGTGACAAACTGATAAGCGACGATACGTACAAGCAGGAAAAAACGTTTACCGATTTTCTGACTATTTTCGCTAACTTTAAGAGCCAGATAGAATTATACACGCTTAATGCGCGGACGGGAAACATTGACGCGGCCAATAATGCCCTGGGCAGCATTGTGCAGTCATACGTGGGTCTGCTTAACGAGTATAATCTGATTAACTTTAAATATAAGGATAATAACATCTTCATCAAATCGTTCAGGTCGGAATATGCTTCCATTATCGATTTTGCTTCATACTATCTTGAAAATGATCCGATTCTGAGAGGAATAAAGGGCATGTGCGCCACTCTGGTAGATTTGAACAGGAGCGGAATCCCCTTAAAACCTGCTGATCAGGAAAATGTACTGAGAAGCCTGCGACACAGAGACAATCTTAACGCGGATTTTAATACGAAAACAAAAGAAGGTCAGAATATTGCTACATTAATCAGTCAGGTTGAAAATTCCCTGTTTGCCCAGGAATTTAATCCTCTGATATTAAAACTCAATTCGACTCCCGTTAAGGAAGATGTTAAGGACGTGAATATTGTACAGTTAAGCGAGAAAATGTCATCGACTTCATGCCAAATATGCCGTGACCGTACTCAGGATGCAATAAAGCACTATTATAACCGTTTGGAAGAATTGCAAAAAGCAAGCAAACTGAAAGAATATACCGGGCTTGCTCGAAATGCCGAAATGTCGCTTCTGGGATATGAAAAAACGCTTGTTTTGCTGAAATACAATCTGAACAGATATCCGCAGGGATCGATAGAGTTTAACACGTACAGCCGCCGGATCACCGAAACCGAAAGAGATGTAAACAACCTGAAAGATGTTATCATCATAAATCTGAACGATAAAAATTCGCAAACGATAGAATCTGCCAATACGAAGATTCTTAATTTGACCGATTCGGTAAATGCAAATATCGAATTTATCAAACAGAACAGTCCTGTCCTGCTGGAAGAAATAAAAGTCGAACAGCCGAAAGATACGATTAGCAATGAATAATGATTGACAGTTAATCGATTAAGGCAATTTCAAATCGCACACGAGCAATGTTGATTCGACATTATTGTGTGCTTTTTTATAATCGTCCTGTCATAAAAAACAGTGTATAAAGATTTCCGTAACGCGACCTTGAGGAGACCTCTTCCACACGCCTTGACGATTCCCGTCTCCTCGTCCGGGAGATTCCAAAAAACATTCATACATTATATATGCAGCAATTCTCTTTTCAACATTTCGTAGATATCCTGCCACGATTTGAGGTAGAGGCCGGTGAATTTGTCGGCAAGAGCGGTAAAAGTTTTTGATGTAAAGAAAATGTCGATTGCTTCAATTTCGTCCCTGTTTTTATCCCTCATAATCTGCCGGATTATCTCATTACCCATACGTTCGATATTCCATTCCGGTCGGCTGTCGGTATATTCGAGCGCCTGCAATGAAGCGGTTGTAGAAAAGCAGATTTGATGCGTTGGCTTGCGAAATTTTAATTCTTCCAGAAAATCCTGTTTGGAAATGTCACCTCTAATATAGTCATTGACACGTACGGTTACTGCGTCGTCGGCAACGGGACCTTCCACAATATCAAAATCATGAGCCTGCTTTCGCGAGCGATTGAGCCGATTTTTAACAACAAAATTAAGCCAGCTTTCCGTATAGTTCTCAAAACGGAGCAACTTCAGCTCGGTATCTTCCCAAACGTATTCGTCAAAAATAAATTCGGTAACAATGCCCTTTGTATGCTTGTCTTCACCTTTGCGGTCTGCCCATGCCTGAGCCTGCTCCTGGAGTTTTGTCACGTAGAAGCCGATTCCAAAATCTCTGTTCGGACGTCCTAACGACAAATCTATCATTCTTATTTCCATATAGTTCCCATGATAGACTTTCATTATCTTCGTCCTCCGTTGCTGTGACAGATATTGAATATTGAGCGTACTGCCCAATAAGGCGTGTCGGTATGCAAAGCCCACCAGTGGCGGTTCAGGTAATCCATGCCACCGTATTGCTTCATGTACTGATAGGCTTCCTGTACGTTCATCTTGTAAGCCAAAGCAAATTCAGGGATGATGAAGCTGATATAGCTGATTTTATCACTTGTTTGTTTATCCAATGTTGCTGTATTCATAATCTTTGCGCTTTAAAACCGCAGGCCAAAGATACAGATTTAATCGGGAATTGCTAACAGGAATAAGCTAAAATCCCATCATGGCAATACCGGCTACCAGTCGTATAACAATGGAGATGTGGCGCTCGATTTTTAAAATAAGGAAGAGGTACCAAGCAGATTCGAACTGCTGTACGCGGTTTTGCAGACCGCTGCCTAACCTCTCGGCCATGGTACCAAATCGGGCGCAAAGATAATACTTTTACTTTATATGCAAAACGGCAAAGTAAGTTTGTTCGGATTATTTCTACCTTTGCCTCCTAAAAACAGATGATAATACTTCCGAGAGAACTGAAAATATTGAAGTCGCATGGTTCGCAATACATTCGTAATCTTGAAAATGTAACGTTGCACGACACCTTTCGCGGTCGTCCCGAAATATCCGGTAATATAACAGTAGAAGACGCGCTGGAACTGGAAAATGTCTGTCCTGCAGGCGCAGTCAGTCACTGTCCGGAGATTTCGCTGGATATTGGAAAGTGTCTTTTTTGTAAGGAATGTCAATTTAAAAGACCTGATTTGATAAAGTTCACCGGCGATTACAAAATGGCCACAAATAACAGGGACGATTTAATAGTCAGGGCAGGAGATAAGAATCCCATACCGTTTCGCCATAATCTTGTGAGAGCGGAAATCGGGAAAATATTCGGTCGTGCGTTAAAATTGCGTCAAATATCGGCTGGGGGAGACAATTCCTGCGAAATGGAGCTCAATGCTACCGGTAATGTTAATTTCGATATGGGGCGGTTTGGGATTGAGTTTCATGCTTCCCCGCGACATTGCGACGGAATTGTGATAACCGGACCTGTGACTCAAAATATGGAGGAGGTGCTGAAAATCTGCTACGAAGCCGTTCCTTCTCCCAAGATAATAGTTTTGGCAGGCGTCGATGCTATAAGCGGAGGACTGTTTGCCGGAAATGTTGCCGTGAAAAGGTCGTTCATCGACAGTCATGTAATCGACTTGTATGTGCCGGGAAACCCGATGCATCCTCTTACTTTTATAAACGGGATGATGAATGTGATGAGTGGAAAAAGGCGGTGAATCGGCACGGTAAAAGTTCTTTTCGACGGTCAGTCTTTCAGCTGGGTTAGCCTGTCCGATTCCAGATTGGGATTGTGCTTGTTTACTTTGGTGAGAAATACACTTAATATCAGAGTAGTAATTATAAGGTCAATAAGTATTCCCGTGTTTATCAGTATTGGCATTTCGGTGCCAGCGGCTATAGAAAACAAAAACACTGCATTCTCAAGTACGAGAAATCCAACCATGTGCGAAAAGATACGTTTATGAGAGATGATAAGCAACAGTCCGCAAAGCATGGCGCTGATGGATATTATCAAAAAGGCGGGAGTTATATCCGGGTCTTTGAACATGAACGATATGCCGATACTTACAAAAAAGGCCACTATGGTAAGTATCAGCTGGTAGAATATGGGCAGCGCCGATTTGTGGACTTTGCTTACTCCTGTACGGTTGATGATTCTGTACAGCAGGAACGGGATTGCGATGGCTTTGAATATTAAAGTTTCGGCGGTAATAAACAGGAGATTCAGCCAGTTGATTTCTTTCAGAAGGAAAAAGGAGATGGCAAACAGCAGTATTCCCTGCAGGCACATCAGATTGGCATAGCTCCTGAACCGCTCGGTGATTGACAGGAAGATCAGCGAAAATGCAAACAGCAGGACAAAAAAGTTTATCATCTCTTTACGGTATTATAGCTCAAAAACCGGTATCGTACATTCTCATAACAGTCTGGTAAACCAGTTCGTATTCGTATCCTCTGGACAAGCCGAACTTGATCAGCTTGTTTTTCAGATCTTCTTCGGAAGGCATCACCGTTTTCATCAGCCTGCCGTCTTCGCATTTAAGGATTTCGGAAGGATAGTTTTTGAGTATATTATAGTTGTGGGTTGCCATGAGTACCGTTATGCCGAATGTTTTCGACAGATTGTGAATGATGGACATGATGTTTGCGCTTGTATCGGGGTCAAGGTTTCCGGTAGGCTCGTCGGCAAGTATTATTTCGGGGTCGTTCAGCATAGCGCGGGCAATTGCCACACGCTGCTGTTCTCCTCCCGACAGCCGGTATGGCATGGAATCGCTTTTATCGGACAGTCCGACCATGGAAAGCACTTCTTCGATACGCGCCTGTATTTCACTTTTGTTTGTCCATCCGGTTGCTTTAAGTACAAAAGCAAGATTGTCGTACACCGACCTGTCGGTAAGCAGTTGAAAGTCCTGGAACACTACGCCGATTTTTCGTCTTAGACTGGGGATATATTTGTTTCTAAGCCCGTTCAGGTTGAATTCCAGAACGGTGGCATTGCCTTTATATACGGGGATTTCACCGGTTATAGCCTTTATCAGTGAGCTTTTACCGCTTCCCACTCTGCCGATGAGATAGACAAACTGGCCTTTACTCATGCTGAAATTAACGTTGCACAGCACTTTCAAGTCCTTCTGGCAGATGTCCACTTCCTTAAAATCTATGACAGCTGTTCCCATTCCAGAATCATTGCTCAATACACCAGTTTTTTGCCGGGTTTGATAATGGTTTTCACCGTTATTCCGTTCAGGTAGCACAAGTTTCTCACCGAAGTTCCTGTACGTTTTGCAATCAGGCCGAGGCAGTCTCCTTTTCTGACTGTCCAGATTCTTCCCGATGATATGGCTGATGAGGATGCCGATTTGCGATAGTCGAAATTGTTTTGTGTCAGCAGCACGGTGTCGCTTTTGACGCAGAGGCTGTCGAAGTCCACCAGATCGCGGGGGTTGACACACTGTCCCAGATATCTTAATTCGAAATGCAGGTGAGTGCCGGTCGATCTGCCTGTGCTGCCTCCGAGACCGATGAGGCATCCGGCTTTCACGGCCTGGTCTTGTTTGACAAGTATCTTGCTCAGATGTCCATAGAAGCTTTCGAGGCCGTTGCTGTGGCGGATAACTACCAGGTTGCCGTATGCTCCGACTCTCTTGGCTATCCTTACCATTCCGTCCATGGCATTGAGTATGGAATCGCCTTTATAGACTTTCAGGTCGATTCCGTGGTGGAACCGGTAGCGTCGCGGGCCAAACTCGGACGTCACCTTGTAGTGTTTTGCCAGCGGATAGTGGAATCCTGTGAGGTCAAGATGTACGCTGTCGTTAATGAGCACCGAGTCGGAGGATATTTTGTACGGATTGACTTTCAGGTTGTCCCAGATAGCGTACAGGTCGCTGGCCGGAATGGTTCCTCCTTCGCCCGAGTCTTCATCGAGGTCGGTATATCTTTCTCCCATGGCCGGGAGTTCCTCTATTTCCACTGTGGGGATTTTGATTTCGACATTTAATTTTGGGAGCATAACCGTGTAGCTGATGCTGTTTTTCTCATGTTTTTTGGCACGGTCTCCGAATGTAAATATGGATGCTGCATACATTGCGACTGTACATAGCATGAGAGGGAGTGTTGCAATAATTTTCTTCATTCCAATGTTTTTAATGATCAACTGCTTATGCGTCGATTTTAGCGTATTTTGCATGTGTTTCAATAAATTCTCTGCGTGGCGGAACGTCGTCGCCCATGAGCATGGAAAATATCCGGTCGGCTTCCGAAGCGTTTTCGATAGATACCTGACGGAGGATTCTACATTCGGGGTTCATGGTTGTATCCCACAGCTGTTTGAAATTCATTTCTCCCAGACCTTTATACCTTTGTACGGTTATTCCCGAATCTTTTCCTTTTCCGATTTCTGCCATTATGGCTTTGCGTTCGTCCTCCGTCCAGCAGTATCGTTCGTCCTTTCCTTTTTTCACGCGGTACAGCGGCGGAGTTGCGATGTAGAGGTGTCCTCTTTTTATCAGTTCCTGCATGTGGCGGAAGAAGAAGGTCATGATCAGAGTTGCGATATGGCTTCCATCGACGTCGGCATCGGTCATGATTACTATTTTATGATAGCGGAGTTTGTCCAGGTTCAGGGCTTTCGAATCTTCTTCGGTGCCTATGGTGACTCCTAACGCCTGGTATATGTTTTTTATCTCTTCGTTTTCAAAGACTTTGTGTTCCATTGCTTTTTCAACGTTGAGAATTTTGCCCCGCAGTGGCATTATTGCCTGGAAGGCTCTGTTTCTGCCCTGTTTTGCTGTTCCGCCTGCGGAGTCTCCCTCAACAAGGAATATTTCGCAGTTGGCGGCATTCCGGTCGGAGCAGTCGGCAAGTTTTCCGGGCAGGCCTGCTCCGGAGAGTACTCCTTTGCGCTGTACGAGGTCGCGGGCTTTCCGGGCGGCATGGCGGGCGGTGGCGGCAAGTATTACTTTTTCGATTATTTGACGCGCGTCTTTCGGGTTTTCTTCCAGATAGTTTTCGAGGGCTGAGCTGACGGCCTGATCGACGGCGATGGATATTTCTCCGTTGCCGAGTTTTGTTTTTGTCTGTCCTTCAAACTGGGGTTCGGCGACTTTTACCGATACTACGGCTGTGAGTCCTTCGCGGAAGTCGTCGCCGTTGATGTCGAATTTGAGTTTTGTGAGCATTCCCGATTTGTCGGCATAGGCTTTCAGTGTTCTGGTGAGCCCGCGACGGAAGCCTGTGAGGTGTGTGCCGCCTTCGATGGTGTTGATGTTATTGACGTAGGAGTGTACGTTTTCGTTGAATCCGGTGTTGTACTGCATTGCGATTTCCACGGGGACGCCGGATTTTTCGGTTTCGATGTAAATGATTTTGTCGATTAGCTTTTCTCTTGTGGAATCGAGGTAGTTGACAAATTCGTACAGTCCGGTTTCGGAATAGAACTTTTCGGAGCGGTATTCCTGTGTTTCGTCTCCAGTTTCAGTTTCGCCTGTTATCTGTTCTCGTTCGTCGGTGAGGGACAGGTGTATGCCTTTGTTGAGGAATGAGAGTTCGCGGATTCGCGCGGCGAGTATTTCGAAGTTGTATTCTGTGATGGTGGTAAATATTCCGGCGTCAGGTTTGAAGTATATTGAAGTACCTGTTTCGTCGGTTTCGCCGATGATTTCCACTGCGGTGAGTGGAATGCCCCGACTGTATTTTTGCCGGAATATTTTACCGTCTCTCCTTACTGTTGCAACCAGATCGACGGACAGTGCGTTTACGCATGATACGCCGACTCCGTGCAGCCCTCCGGAGACTTTATAGCTTCCCTTGTCGAATTTTCCGCCTGCGTGCAGTATTGTCAGCACTACTTCGAGTGCGGACTTGTTTTCTTTTTCGTGCCAGCCGGTGGGGATTCCGCGCCCATTGTCGGTGACAGTTATTGAGTTGTCGCTGTGGATAACGGTGTCGATGCTGTTTGCATAGCCGCCGAGCGCTTCGTCGATGGAGTTGTCGATAACTTCATATACGAGGTGATGCAATCCTCTGGAACCTATGTCGCCTATGTACATTGAGGGACGTTTACGCACGGCTTCAAGCCCTTCGAGCACTTGTATGCTTTCCGGTGAATAAGTGTTTGTTTTAGTATTGTTTATTTCTTCCATGTCTGTTTTAACTTTTCTGATTAAACGGCGCAAAGGTAACGATTATTTATTACATAACCCGAATTTGATTTGATCATCGTGTTTGTAATGCGGATTTTTGTTTTTTAGAATCACGTAATTTTTGACTGTTTTTTCTTTTGTATCTTATATATTTTCCATTTAGTGTCTCTCGTTTTCTAAAAAACTGTACAACTTGTCAACTCGCCTGTTGAGTTGAAAATTATCCTCAAGATCTTCTTTAACAGAGGATATTTCTTTTTTCAAGTTTGTTTGTACTTTGTCGATTTTAGTATCAATCTTGGCGTCCACTTTGTCGATTTTAGTATCCACATTGTCGATGTCCGATTTCAAATCCTTCTGTACCCTGTCAATCTTGGCATCCACTTTGTCGATTTTAGCATCCATCTTGTCGATGTCTGCTTTCAAATCCGTGTGTACTCTGTCAATTTTAGCATCCACCTTGTCGATGTCTGCCTTTAAATCCTTCTGTACTCTGTCAATCTTGGCGTCCACCTTGTCGATGTCTGCTTTCAAATCCTTCTGTACTCTGTCAATCTTGGCATCCACTTTGTCGAATTTAGCATCCATCTTGTCGAATTTAGCATCCACCTTTTCGGATGCAGCTATCAACGCATCCAGTTTCTCGTCTTTAGCGCCTGCTGATTTGAGGCGCAAAATCCAAAAACATATCCAGCTCACCAATACAGCAGCTATACTTATGATTATGCCTAATCTTTCTATGTTCATATCTTTTTAAAATTAAAATACAAATGTACATGAAAATTTTGGATTCCACACAGACGGATAAAAATTAAGATATTACCTTTGCCGCCTGTTAATAAAACAGAATCATAAGATGAAAATATCAGGATTAGACATTCATAAAGACAGTATATTTTGTGCAATATACGATGGACAGGGCTATTGATTATCGGGCTTTCGGCCCTCAATTTGACGACATTGGTCTCCAGACTACGCCGAGCGAAGCATTTATATCCCGAGCTGCGTTCCGTTTGCATGGGGTATAACAATGTTCACTATCCGTTATTTTTTATCGACAATAGCAGCGGTAACAACGTCGCCGGTCACATTTACAGAGGTGCGCAGCATATCCAGCGGACGGTCGATTCCTATAATCAGAGCCAGGCCTTCGGCAGGGATTCCAACCGAGGTCAGCACCATTGTCAGGATAACAAAACTGCCTCCGGGTATTCCGGGAGTGCCGATAGACGAAAGCACAGTCAACGCCACTATGAGAAGCAGCTGAGTGACGCTCAGGTCAATGCCCAGCGCCTGGGCTATGAAGACAACAGCTATGGCCTGATAGCAGCTCGTGCCGTCCATATTGACCGTCACACCCACGGGCAGGACAAAGGACGCCGTTTCGGACGATATTCCAAGCTTCTTTTCGGCGACGTCCATAGTCACGGGCAACGTCGCCGCACTGCTGCTGGTAGTAAACGCAAACAGCTGGACGGGATAAATATCTTTCATGAACTTGCGAAGCCTGATTTTTGTAAAGATACGGAGCAGCAGCGGATAAAAAAGCAAAATGAGAACGAGCAGGGAAACTGTTACCGTCAGGGCATAAACGCCGAGGGCGGAAAAAACGCCCGTGTCTCCGTTAAAATCGGCGACAAGACCCGCCATTAAAGCCGCCACGCCGTATGGAGCCAGATAAATAATGTAATCGACCATGCGAAGAATAATATCGTTAAGTCCGTCGAACAGGGCTATGACCGGCCTGACTTTTGCCGGGACGACGGTAAGCGCCGCAAGTCCGAAGAACAGGGCGAAAAATATCACCTGCAGCATTTTCGAATTGTCGCCGGCAGCATTAAATATGTTGTTCGGGACAATATCGTCAAGGAAAGCCAGAGGCCCTTCCCCTCCCTTTGTTTCGGCAAGATGCTTTTTATCTTCGGCGAACGACCGGTATTCTTCCTGGATATGTGCAACCTGCGTTCTGTCGATCAGCATTCCCGGCTTGACCAGCAGTCCCGCCGACACTCCCAGAAGCACCGCTGCCAGTGTAGTTGCCAGATATATGGCTACAGTGCGTCCGCCCATTCGCGAAACTGTGCCGATGTCCTTCAGCCCCGTAACACCTTTGACCAGCGATATGAAAACCAGCGGTATGGCGATAAGCTGCAGGAGGCGGATAAAAATCCGTCCCCAGGGATAGATCCAGTTGTAGATAAACTGCGCGCCGTCAATCTGCAGCGCGGCGATTCCGATGACGGCGCCGGAAACCATTCCGGCAAGTATCTGCATGTAAAGAGGAATACGTATTCGTTTATTTGTTTTCGACATAATGTTTTAAATAATTGCGGCAGTAATAAATGAAACGATGGCCGTTACGGTCATTGTAAGTATGTACGACGGATTTCTTTGCAGCCTGTTTCTTGCCCTGAAGCTTTCAAAAAATCCCGTAACGGCGGGAACGGCTATGATGGCAATGGTGAACAGCGGCATGTAAACCGCAGCGTGCAGGCTGCCGGGAAGGACGCAAAGCACGGTAAGCGCCGAATACACGGCAGCCCTGATGTATGTGGCAATATGTATCAGAGCCAGGTCGAATCCGCTGTAATCCAAAATCATTACTTCGTGTATCATAGTCAGTTCCAGATGTGTTCGCGGGTCGTCCACAGGCATGCGTCCTGTTTCGACCAGCAGCATCAGGAAAAAAGCAAAGGCGGCAAGCAGTCCGGGAATAACGGCGTTCATGCCGTCCATGTTGAACAAACCGAATATTTCTGCAAACGAACCCTTGCCGGTAAGCATGGCAAACGTGCCGGCAAGTACAAAAAAGGCGGGTTCGGCCAGCATCCCGTACAGGGCTTCCCTCGACGCGCCCATTCCCTCGAACGGCGAAGCAGTGTCAAGCGCGCCTACTATCATGACAAACCGGCTAAAAGCCAGCAGGTATGCAAACATAATGAAGTCGCCGTGAAAAGATATGGCGCTTCCCAGTTTTCCGAAAGGCGCCATCAGCATGGCAATAAATATGGCTGCAAAGCTCGCCGGCGGGGCAAGCCTGAATATTATGCCCGAACCGGCGTTTATTACTTCTCCCTTGCGGAACAGCAGCGCCAGATTATAAACCGGCTGCAATATTTTCGGGCCTTTCCGTCCGCTCAGGATACTTCGCGTTCGTCCCAGTATGCCGTGAAAGACAGCGGCGAAAGCAAGTATTAACAGTACTGACAGCATGGGCGGTTACTGTATGATGTCGAACCCGGTGTATGGCACAAGCGCTTTGGGTATTGCTATGCCGCTGTCGGTCTGATTGTTTTCCAGCAGGGCGGCAACGATTCGGGGGAGGGCGAGCGAGCTTCCGTTGAGCGTATGCAGGAGTTCCGTTTTCTTTTGCTGCGTTTTATAGCGCAGTTTCAGCCTGTTTGCCTGGAAAGACTCGAAGTTGGACACGGAACTCACTTCGAGCCAGCGTCCCTGGGCTGCCGAATAGACTTCAAAATCGTATGTCAGCGCCGAGTTGAAACTGATGTCGCCACCGCACAGGCGAAGAATCCTGTATGGCAGTTCCAGTTTTACGATAAGTTCTTCGACGTGGGCAACCATTTCGTCGAGGGCGCCGTAAGAGAGTTCGGGTCTGGTTATCTGCACAATTTCGACCTTGTCGAACTGGTGCAGGCGGTTTAGTCCCCTCACGTCCTTGCCATACGAACCTGCTTCGCGCCTGAAACAGGGAGTATATGCCGTCAGCCTGACGGGGAGTTCGTTTTCGGCGACTATCGTGTTCCTGTAAAGGTTTGTTACCGGAACTTCCGCCGTGGGAATCAGGTAAAAGTCGTCGGCAGTAACGTGATACATCTGCCCTTCCTTGTCCGGCAACTGGCCTGTGCCGAATCCGGAATCCGTGTTTACCATCAGCGGCGGCTGCACTTCGAGGTAGCCTCTTTCGATATTGTGGTCGAGAAACATCGAAATCAGTGCGCGCTGCAGTTTTGCTCCTTTTCCCGTGTAAACGGGGAATCCGGCGCCTGTGAGCTTGTTGCCCGCCTCGAAATCAATGATTCCGTATTTTGCGGCAAGCTCCCAGTGCGGCTGTCCGGCAGATGTGGGGACGGTTCCCGATTCTTTTACCGTGACGTTGTTTTCAGACGATTTTCCTTCGGGAACCGATTCGTGGGGAAGGTTGGGCAGTAAAACGAGCTTGTCATACAGCTGTTTTTCCAGCCGGGCTACTTCGGTTTCGAGTTCCGCCGACCTTGCCTTGAATTTTGCCGATTCTTCGGCAGCATTTTGTTTAACCGTCTCCGCCTCTTCGTGTTTACCTTCCTTTTTCAGGATGCCGATACGGACGCCGGCTTCTTTTGCCACACGGTTCTGTACGGCAAAAAGGGTTTCGAGTTCAGTCTGTTTTTTTCTGCGCATTTCTTCCGTCACAATAATTTCATCTGCAACCTGCGCAGCATCAAAGCCTTTTACTTTCAAACGGGAAACGACATAATCCCTGTTATTTTCTATTGTCTTTACAGTAAGCATAATCCTAAATTTTGAGCCTCAAAGGTAGTAATTATTTTTAATGTGCAAATCGGTAAGCGATGCGAAATAAGCAGAATATAACAGTTTTCAAATACAATTTAACACATTAGATGCTATTTATTTTGTATCTCTAAATAGTGTTTGCCCGAAAACCCTTCGCTCGGGTGTAAACCGGTTATTTCGTGCCATTTCAGGGCTATTGCCTATAAGTCTTAAGTACTTTAAAGTCTTTAAAGACTCTAAAGTACTTAAGACTTATAGGCAATAGCATGGCTTAACTTGATGACATTGGTCTCCAGACTACGGCGGGTTATTTTAACCGTTAAAAAAGTTCTGCATTATTGCCGACAGCTGTTCCGATTCGAGAAGGAAGCCGTCGTGTCCGAAAATGGACGATAGTTCGGCATACTGTGAGTTTGGGATATGCCTGTGCATAAATTTCAGTTCCGTAGCGGGGAACAGTATGTCGCTGTCGATTCCGATCAGCAGGGTTTTCGCTTTCAGGGATGCAAGGGCTTTTTCCACTCCTCCGCGCAGGCGTCCCGTATTGTGGCTGTCGATTGCCTTTGTCATTATCAAATATGAATAGGCATTGAATCTGTCGGCAAGTTTTTTTCCCTGATATCTTTCGTACGAAGCAGCCCTGTCGGCAAATATCACATTGTCGTCGTTTTCGCTCTGAGTTTTGTTGTACCCGTTGTAGCTGCGATAGCTCAGCAGCGCTGTAGCCCGTGCCGCTTTCATTCCTTCCAGTCCGCCTTCCGGGGTATTGTCGAAATAGGTGCGGTCTGCAAGAACCGCCATGCGCTGCGCTTCGTTAAATGCCGTGCCCCAGGGTGTAACGCGGCAGTTTGTTGCGATGAGTACGAGGTGTTCGATGCTGTCGGGAATCAGCATGGCATATTCAATTGCCTGAAATCCCCCGATTGAGCTTCCTATGACGGTATGTATTTTGTCGATTCCCAGGTGTTCGCGGAGTTTATTGTGTACAGCAACCATGTCTCTCACTGTTACGCAGGGAAATTCGCTGAAGTACGGGCGTCCGGTACGTGGATTGGTGGAGAGCGGGCCGGTAGCGCCGTAGCATGAGCCTATGACATTAGCGCAGATTGCGAAACAGTTCTGACTGTTGAAAAACTTGTTGTCGCCAACCATTCCGGGCCACCATTCTTCTGCATCCGAATTGGCTGTGAGCGCGTGGCATATCCAGACGACTTTGCTGCTGGCGGTCAGTGTTCCGAGGGTGTGATATGTTACTTCAATGTCTTCAAGGGTATCGCCTGTTTCCAGACGGAAGGCGCCTGGAAATATGATATGGTTTGCTTTCATTTTCTGTCGGACGAATTGTTCATGACGAAGGTAATGTCGGGGATTTTTTCCTTATCGGCAGGAGTGATTTCTATTCTGTATTCGGTTTTCGGTATCCGGCTCGATTCCATGAATGTGGCGATCGACCTTGCCCGCTGCTGTGCCACGGACAGTTCTTTTTCGTCATCCGTGTGATACAGCGAGAGTACGGCTTTGTATTCGGGATTGTTGCGCAGTATTTTCACAACGCAGGCCAATTCTCCGGAGGCTTCGGGCGACAGCGACGATTCTCCTTCCGGGAATGACAGGGCGGGCATGGGGATTTTGTTGATTTCGTTCAGCGGTACCGGATGGACGTCGAGTGTCTGGCCGATTCTGCCTGCATCGGCTTTCCATACGGTGTAGTAGTAAAAATAGCCTTTCAGGGTTACGCTGATGGAATATTTGCAGTCTTTTCTTATGTGAAATTCATATTTCCCGGTATCTGCAACGGATATGGGAATTATGTCGTTGCGGATGTTAAGGTTTTTGATTTCGACGTTTGCGCTGATTCCCTGTCCGGAGGAGATGTCCTTAATGTTGATGATGCCTGAACGCATGTCGGGTTTGAGCTTTACGCTGTGGTACAGTTCTCCGAACTCCACATAGTCGCCGAATTTGACGAACAGGCTTTCCTTTATATAGTTTTCCCTGTACAGTTCTATTTCCGAGTTTTCGAATGTCGGGGTAACGATGCGGTACCGTCCTTCGCCGAGCTTGGTTACCCGGGCTGTTTTTGTTTTCTCGTAAACCTGTACTTCCGCGTCGATAAGTTTGTCGGAAAGAGCGTCCTGCACGATTATATTGACGGCGGCCATGTCGATCAGCATAATGTTTTTTACGATTGTCTTACCCGGCATGCTGGCGGCAGTGTTGAGGGTTTCAAAGTGTCGGGAACCGTTTTTTATTGAGTATGTGATGCCGTACAGGCCTCCGTTGGGAAGCGCAAGGGTGTATTCGCCGGTGGCGGGACTGCTTTCGGACTTGCCGTGAAGGGTGCCGGTATATGTGTCATGCACTGTTATTTCGGCATTGACAGGCTTGCCGCTTTCGTCCTTTACCGTTCCCTTTATCACTGTATATGGCTTGTTAACGGGGACGTCGTATGAATGTATTCGGCATGTGGAGCTGTCGATGCCGCTTCTTGTGACTGTCATTTTGCTGTTTCCGTAGTCGATGGCTGGGGTAAACTCGCTGTATTCCCTTGGCGTGTTATCGACGGGGGCAGGCGGCGTCCAGATGTTGTTGCCGATTAGGGTGGAATGGTATATGCTGTATTTTTTTTTCTTTTTTTCCGATGTCCTGTCGGTTGAAAACAGCAGTGTTTGGCCTGTCGGGGATATGGTTGCGTATTTTTCGCATCCCGTGCTTACGGGTATCGGCAAAATCTGCGGCACAGACCATCCGGAAATGTCGGCTTCGGATGTGTAAATATTGTAACAGTCGCTTTCGATTCCGCTTCGGGTAAAGTAAATTGTGAGATTGCCGGCTGACAGTGACGGCGATATTTCATCCTTCTCGGTGTTTATCACCGGGGAGAGTGGCAGGGGTTTCGACCAGGCTTCCCCGTTTTTCACGGAGAAGTAGATGTCAAACCCTTTCGAGCCGGGGAGGTTGGCGCTGAAATACAGCGTCTGTCCATCGTACGACAGGAAAGGTGTTTTAACGGTGTAGCCTTTTATGTGTTCGTTGAACGAGTCCTCGCCTGTTCCGGGGTTCCAGGTTCCCGATTCGTTTTTTGTTGCCATGTACAGTGCATGTTCATCGGAATGTTCGGCTGTATAGTACATCAGTGTTCCATCGAGACTGATTGTGATACCCGTGACGCTGCCTGTTTGCGCCGTTATGGCACAGGAAATGAACAGGACGGGTAAAAGGATACTTAACGGACGTGTTTTCATTGCATTAAAATAGCTTGCCTATAAGCCTAAAACGTCCTCCATTGTATAAAATCCATATTTTCCGATGGCAAATTCGGCAGCAATGACGGCTCCGAGGGCAAATCCGTCGCGGCTTTTGGCTTCGTGACGCAGGGTGATCGAGTCGATGCCGCTTTCGTACGTTACGGAGTGTGTGCCGGGGACTTCTCCTTCGCGCAGGGCGGTGATGTGAAGGCTGTTTTCTTCTTTTTCCAGCGACCATTTTGCCAGGCCGGACTGGGCGAGGATGTCTTCGGCTAAAGTTACTGCTGTTCCGCTCGGTGCGTCCTTTTTGTGTATGTGGTGTATTTCTTCGATTGAAGCGGAGTATTCGGGATAGTTTTTCATTACTTCGGCCAGCTTTTTGTTGATGTGGAAGAAGATGTTGACGCCGAGGCTGAAGTTTGACGAGTATATGAATGTTATTTTCTGTATTTCGCATAACCGTTTGGCCTGTTCGAGCTTGTCGAGCCAGCCTGTTGTGCCGCAAACTACGGGAACGCCGAGGTTCAGCGCGGTGGAAACGTTGTGGAATGCTGTGTCGGGCGTGCTAAATTCAATGGCAATGTCGGAGGATTTAAAGATGTCGGAATAAATGTCTTCCGTATTGTCTTGGTCTATTTTAGCTGTAATAGAGTGTCCTCTGCTGAGGGCTAAACGCTCTATTGCCTTACCCATTTTCCCGTATCCTATTAATGCTATATTCATCTGTTTCAAATATTAAAATAGTTATTTTTACAATTATTAACAGTGCAAACTTAAATGAAATTTTTCAGTCCGGCAAAAGGGATTAACAGCTAATGATTAATGATTAGTGGCTAATGATTAATGATTAGTGATTAATGGTTATACTGCGTACAGGCTGGTTTTGTGAGATGTAATCACATCGCCGCTCGTCATTGCGAGTGTTCGTTTCGTACCGCAACTAAGAGCGAAAAGACGCTTAACGAGGGCGAAATGACGCTTAATAAGGGCGAAATGACGCTTAATAAGGGCGAACACACAGGTTCGCCCCTACGATGGACTGGAACAGGCATCTGTGTTGTGATATTATTGACAACGGTAATCGCGGCAACGACATGTAGGGGCGAACCTGTGTGTTCGCCCTAATGTGTGTTCGCCCTAATGTGTGTTCGCCCTAATGTGTGTTC
>JAISDK010000172.1 GCA_031264875.1 Prevotellaceae bacterium | reverse complement strand
AAATATAAAGACAAACATTTAATCTCGAAATATGCGTTTTTTTGAAAAATGTGCGAAATCGCACACGATATGTGCGAAACCGCACATGCTGTGTGATTCGCCTAAAAGTTATATCTGTTATTTACAGTCGGTTATCGGTTTGGTACGGTTTTTGCTATATAATATCCGGTGTTTTAAGGAATTTTAACAAAAACCTTTCAATATCAATACGATAAATAGTAAAATATAATGATGTAATTATTAAAATTAATTGGAAGTATTATGATTAAAACAGAAAAGCTTCAGAAAATCTTCCGCACGGAAGAAGTGGAAACATGGGCATTGAATGGCATAGACCTTGACATTCATGCCGGAGAATTTGCCGCAGTAATGGGACCGTCCGGTTGCGGTAAGTCAACTTTGTTGAATATACTGGGTTTGCTGGACAACCCGACAAGCGGCACCTATCTGCTTAACGGTACAGACGTTAGCAGTTATGCCGAATCGCAGAGGACAAGGCTCCGCAAGGGGGTTATCGGCTTTGTATTCCAAAGCTTTAACCTGATAGAGGAGCTGAACGTATTCGAAAACATCGAATTACCTTTGCTGTACATGGGATTTTCGTCGTCGGTACGTAAAGAAAAAGTGAATCAGGCAATGGAAAGAATGCAGATTTCACACCGTTCGAGGCATTTCCCTCAACAACTTTCGGGAGGACAGCAACAGCGTGTAGCGATTGCCCGCGCCGTGGTTGCCGAACCCAAGATTATCCTCGCCGACGAGCCTACTGGAAACCTCGATTCCAAAAATGGAAAGGAAGTGATGAACCTGCTCACGGAGCTGAACCGTGAAGGCACAACAGTTGTAATGGTTACGCACAGCTTGCACGATTCCGGCTATGCAAGCAGGGTAATCAATCTGTTCGACGGTCAGCTGGTTCCCGAAACAATTTTGTAAAACCGGCAACGGAATAGTGTGGCGCTGATGACGATTCATCAGCGCCATTCAATTCATGCAGAAAGAGAATTTGTATGGAGTATGTTTTGTATTGCCCGTTTCAATTCTTTTTCGTCTCAATAAATAACATTTAAAAAAAATATGATATGAAACTTGTAATTAGAAATTTTATTTTCGTTTTAAAACGGTTTAGAGCCTCGAGTATTTTGAATATCTTAGGCTTATCTGTGGCTTTTGCCGTGTCTTTTGTAATTATTGTCCAGACGCATTACGATTTCAGTTTCGACAGAAACTTTGAAAAAGCGGACAATATCTATATGATTAGTACCTGTTTTCCTATTCGAGACGTCCGCTGGATAACTACAAATACCAGTAAGCCAAGGCTTATTGCCGAAAAGTTTCCCGAAGTGAAAAACTACTGCTTCATGAATATGCAAACTGACGGGAAGATTGTATATGATGTTCTGGATGAAACCGGCAATAAACACGAATTTGAGGAGATTACGACATTCGCAAGCGAGGGATTCGTGGATATCTTTATGCCGAAAGTAATCATGGGCGATGCACGTCAGGCGTTTACGAAACCGGCCAGTGCAATGATTCCGGAAAGTATCGCAAAGAAATTTTTCGGGAATCAGGATCCTGTGGGTAAGACTTTCCTGTATCACAACACTAATTATCCGATAACGGTTGTCGCAGTGTGCAGGGATTTCCCGGATAATTGCAGTTTGACCAACGGGATATATATGATGCAGCGAGAAGATTCAGACATTGAAGCATCGTACACTTCCTGGCTGGAAATCAACGATGGTGGAAGAGATAAAATTTTGAACAGCCTCAACAGCGATGAATCTTTCCTGAGACAGGATGATGAAAAAGGACTGATGTTCGAGCTGACGGCTTTACCCGATATACATTTGAAATTTCCCGCAAAGGGAAAAGGCAGTCTCAGTACAACCGTTTCGCTGCTCGCCATTGGGATACTGCTGCTGATTATTGCGTATATCAATTTCGTTAACTTCTCCGTGTCAATGGCTCCTGTCCGGCTGAGAGGTTTTAACATACGCAGGATAATGGGCGAAAACGTTTTATTCCTGAAATTTTCCATTGCAATGGAAGCTGTGCTCATGTCACTGATTGCGGTTATTGTTTCGATACCTTTCATCAATTATTTTGGCATCAGCGTGGTGAGGGAGTTTTTTCAGGCAAATATCTCACTGTCGGACAATTCCGGTCTGTTTATATTAATGGCGGGAGGCTTTCTGATAATGGGTTTTGTCGCCGGCATATACCCTGCCCTGTATTCTACCGCGTTCAAGCCGGCGATGGCGATAAGCGGTTCATTTGCATCTTCGACAGGCAGCAAAATGTTGAGAAATACGCTTATCGTCACTCAGTTTGCTTCGGCGATTATCCTGGTGACAGTATCCGTATTTATCAAGCTGCAACACGACTATATGCAGGATAAATCCTGGGGTATCAGGAAGGAAAATGTTGTTTATCTGTCCGGAAGTTCATTAAAGGATGTCCGGACTTTTGAATCCGAGTTAAAGAAAAATCCGGATATTCTTGATGTTACATATACCGAATTTCTTCCGGGCGCTGC
>JAISDK010000166.1 GCA_031264875.1 Prevotellaceae bacterium | reverse complement strand
GTTGACGAAGTAAAAATAATGAAAGGCTCGCTTTTCCTGATGGAATCGCATAATGAAGTAATATTCACATCTCCCGACAAATACGATCAAAAAGTAATTGCCATGTCTTCGAGTTTTCCGGAAAACATGGTAGAAAATTCTCCGCTAACACTTGCAACAGCCAGCATCTATTCCCCAAAGATAAGAGGAAGAATGATTTCGCCGCTATCGCCGGATGCGTTTACGTACTATAAATTTACTCTTGAAGGAAAAACCGGCGAAGGGGAACACATAATCAACAGGATACGGGTGATACCCAAAAAGGACAATTCGATTCTGCTGGACGGATGGCTGTACATTGTCAGCGACAGCTGGAATGTGTACAGCATGGAAATGAGCTTCACTGTATTCGGAGTAACAGAACGGTTTACAATCAACTGCGCCGAGATTATGCCTTCGGTTTTTCTTCCGGTAGCCTACAGTATGAACGACAGTATACATATGAAACTGCCCAAACTGAATGCGTCAGCAAAATATTACTCCTCAATTAAATACAGGAAAGTCGATATAAACGAAGCGCCTGCTTTGCCCGGCGGAAATATCGCTGTCCATACAAATGACACATTGCCCGAAAAAGCGAAAACGGAAAAGCAACTGAAAGCAGAACAGGAACTTGAAGCATTGATGTCGAAAGATAATATCTCCAATCGGGACGCTTTCAAAATCGCCGGACTGATGCAGAAAGTAACAGAGCCGGAAGAAAGCAGGAAAAAGCGCGAATCGCTCGAAATATCCTCGCGAAAGAATGTGAATGTTACAGTCGATTCTTTAGCCAAATCGCGCGATTCGGTTTACTGGGCGCAAATCCGCAGTTTGCCGCTGAAGACTGAGGAAATCGTCAGTTATATAAAGAAGGACAGTCTGAAAATCAAATTCGAAGAGGTACGGACAAATTCTAACAGCAAAAAATCAAGTTCGTGGTTCGGGAAAGTTCTTTTCGGCTCGCGTGCGAATCTTGGGAAAAACAGCCGGTTTATATACGGCGGATTGCTGGGAACTGTACCCGAATATAATTTTGTCGATGGAGTATGGCTGGGAGAAAAGCTTGCTCTCGAAGTCGATTTCCCGAAAAAGCGTTCACTGAGCATTTCGCCTTCCGCTCACTATGTAACTGCCCGAAAAGCTGTGAACTGGCAGACAGGCGGAGTATTCAGGTATGCTCCGATGAAGAATGGAAAGCTCACTGTGTCGGGAGGAAACTCGACCTTCGATTTCAATCAGATAGGGGGCAGTTCGCGTCTGGTAAACTCGCTGTTTTCCTTATACGGCACATCCAATTCCATAAAATTCTTTCAAAAACAGTATATCGCAGTCTCGAACAGAATTGATGCGGCAAACGGATTCTTTGTAACGGCAAACCTCGGATACGAAAAACGGAATGCTTTGGAAAACAATACATCCTGCAATATTTCAAATAAAAAACCTTCGTCGAACCTGCCCGACGGACAATTGGCTCCCATGCCCGACAATACATTGACCATAGCGGCTGTACAGCTGGAATATACGCCGCATTACCGCTACCGGATACGGGATGGACGGAAACAGTATGCTTCGTCGAAATATCCCACATTTACATTCAATTACGAGAAAGGCATTGCTACAGACAGCCGTTCGGCTTCGTTCGACAAGACGGAATTCAGTATCCGTCAGGAAATAGAATTCAGTGCATTCAACAGGCTTGAATATCTGGCAAGTACCGGAACATTCCTGTCGTCGAAACGGGTATATTTTCCCGATTTCAAACACTGCAACAGCAATGCGCTGTTCTTTACAACCAATCCGCTGCGAAACAGTTTCTGCATGGCAAACTACAGGTATTCAACCGATAAAAGCTGGTTTCAGGTGCATTTGAATTATACTTCGGCTTATCTTTTCATCAAAAATATTCCGTTCCTTCAAAAATATCTTTTCGAAGAATCACTTTATGCGCGTACGCTGTTTATTCCGGGCGCAAATTACTCGGAATTCGGGTATTCTGTAGGTTCTTTAAAAATCATCGAAGCGGGTGTGTTTGTGGGATTCAGGAATGGGAGATATGATGGAGTGGGCTTTACTTTGAGTCTGCCTTTGGATTTTTGATTACATTACAAATACGATGTTCAAATGAAAATTAGTTCATAATGAAATTTCATACCTTTGCACCGTAAAAGCAAATTATTTACAAGAATTGTTTTGACAGGTTTTCCGATAACCTTCGATATCGGAGAGCGGAATGTTGAAAAGCTCGGATAGAGTAAGCAAGAATTAAAGTATTATGCAACTGACGTATGTTTTTCATAGAATGCCGCAGGTATTAATAATAAATTTTATATCATTGGCATTAATCGTTTTATTGTTTTTTTCCTGAGTATTATCTCCATTTTGTAATATTTATGTTTTTTAGCGCTTTGTGTGAGTTAATATTTGGAAAACACACGGAAATAGGCAGAAAATCCGGAGACTTTTTTGACGTTTTGTTGCAAGATTGTTGAAAATTTTCGGACTAATATTTCACAATGTACGCAGATTAAAATAATCCGGGACTGTTACAAATGCAATATCCCAAAATTGTCGATCATTTCTGACAAAGTGTCAGGTAATGCTCCCAGATTAAAATAATCCGGGACATTGCAAATGCAATATCCCAAGATTGTCGATCATTTCTGACAAAGTGTCAGGTTTTGCCCTCAGATTAAAATAATCCGGACACTGCAAAATGCAATATTTTAAAATTGTTGATCATTTATAACAAAAATTTCATTATTCTTAAAAATTAGTATTATTTTTGTCCCCAAATTTATGTCATGTTTGGAATTAGAAATTATATAAAACTATTGATGTTATGGAAGTAAAGAATTTTTATTTTCCCCAGATGCATAATGGCGAACATACTGCATTTCATGGGGAATCGTTTGAACAGTTAAACAGAGCTAATCCGGCATTGCTTGGCGTACCCGAGCAGACGGATGCATACGGTAAGGCTCTGAATGAACAGAAACTGACGGTGGACGTATTCGCGG
>JAISDK010000108.1 GCA_031264875.1 Prevotellaceae bacterium | reverse complement strand
AAATGCAGGATGTGCAAAAAGTTCCGTCAGCTAAAGCTGACGGCAATATTTTATCACAAGAGATTAAGAAAACAGTCAATTTATTTCACAACAATTCCCGCTCGGCGTAGCGTCTTCGCCAATGCCATTAAGTTAAGGATAGGCGCCGTACGGCATCTGTCTTTAACTTGATGACATTGTACAGGAGACTGCGACAAGCAAGGGTTAAAAATATTTCGCTTAACGCCTCAAAATAATATTTCGCCAATAAACAGTTTTGAATATCCTGTTAAATAAAAAGAATTACCTTTGCGCCCGGTATTAATTTAAATTTTTGTGTTATGATGTTAAGTTTTATGTTGTTATTACAGGAAAAACCGGAAGGTAACTGGACATTTTTTATAATGATTTTGCTTATGTTTGTTGTAATGTATTTCTTTATGATACGTCCACAGCAAAAAAAGCAGAAACAGCTTAAGGAAATGAGAAAATCTTTGGGAAAAGGTGATAAGATAATCACACAGGGAGGAATCTTCGGAACAATCGTGGATGTCAAAGATGAGTATTTTCTTGTGGAAATAGATAATAACGTAAAGATACGGGTTGTAAAAGACCTTGTTTTTAAGGACGCTACCGAGTTGCAGCAAAAATAGCAGGTAATGAAAAAACGGGAGATAATGCTGCATAGATATCCTATGAGAAAATATCTTGCGTTCTTTTCCTTTTTGGCGCTGACAGTTATGCTTTGGTTAATGAACAAGCTGGTTCAGTATTATAAGGCTGACCTGGAAATCTCGCCCAGAATTATAAGTTCACAGTCCGGTATTTATTCAGATGCGGCAGATAATACGCTGTATGTTAAAGTGCTGGCTTCGGGTTTTTTTATTTTAGGTGAAAAGTTTTCCAAAAACAACAGCGTCATCATCGATGTCAAAGATTCACCTGAAGGACAAAAGAAAACGGGACTGAAAATAGCAACTGTAAATTTGAAAGACAAAATCCGTGACGATTTAGACAAGAATGTCCAGATATTATCCATAGAGCCGGATACTATTTATTTCAATATATCCGAACATGTTACAAAAAAGGTTCCGGTTACGGGCGATTTTACCCTGTCGTTTAAAAGTGAATACAGGCAATATGCACCCATACAGTTTTCGCCCGACAGCGTGACTGTCGCAGGTGCGCGGGAACATGTAGCCAACATAAATTCAATAACCCTGCCGCCGAAAAAATACAGGAATGTTAATAAACCGGTGAACGACGTTTCAAATGCCGTTGCAAGTCAGGATATCTATGTGAATCCGTCGAAAATACGCTATACAATTCCTGTAGCAAGATGTACGGAAGGAACCGCTTCCGTCACGGTGAGGGCAGTCAATGTGCCGGCAGGCAATAAGCTAATCCTTTTACCTGGCAGGATTGACGTCAAATACTATGTGCCGTTGAAAGATTACAAGTCTGTATTGTCAAGCGATTTTATTGCTGAAGTGGATTTCAATGACACGGAAACATCCCTGAACAGACATATTAAAGTTAAAATGGTAAAGTATCCCTATCCGATTTTCGACATCAGGGTAGAACCTGCCTTTGTTGAATTTCTTATACAAAAATAGTTATGCTTAAGGCAGGTCTTACCGGAGGAATCGGCAGCGGAAAAAGTATTGTCTGCAAAATCTTTTCGATACTGAAAATCCCGGTTTACCAGGCGGATATTGCAGCTAAAAGACTGTATGATACCGATGACGAATTGCGAAACGGACTGAAATCACTTTTCGGAGAACATTTGTATGAATCGGGAACTCTTGACCGTAAAAAACTTGCAGCGATAATCTTTTCAAACGCTGAAAACCTGAAGAAAATAAACGAACTGGTTCATCCCGCCGTCAAAAGGGATTTTCTCGAATATATTTCGCTGCTGCCCGAAACAATTCCGTACATAATACATGAAGCGGCAATACTTTACGAGGCAAAAACGGAAAACATGTTCGACACGGTTATAAACGTATATGCTCCGGAGGATATAAGAATAAAACGTGTCCTTGCACGTGAAAATACAACCGAAAAGGATGTAAAACAGCGTATAGCGTCACAGTGGCCGGATAAACTGAAAATCGAACTGTCGAACTATAATATAATCAATGACGGGAAAATCCCCATTCTGCCGCAAGTACTTCACGTTCACGAAGACCTGTTAAGAATCGAGATCGGATAGAGCATATATTCGAATTTATGGAAATGTCAATGAATGTTCCATAAATAAAACATAGAAAAAATGAATGAAATAAAAGTCGCAGGTGAACTCTATTAAAAATTGAAAAAAATGTGTTCAAAAAGAAATGAGAAAAAAAATTTGCAGTCTTTAGAAGTTCCCTATATAAGGACTGCGCTTGCGCTTTTGCTGGCTATCCGGAATCCGCAATAGCGTAGCAATTCGAAAAAAACTACTCCGCGCGAAGTATAATAAAATGAACTATCTTTGCGCCTTAAAATAAAAGTAACAGTATTATGAAACGATATTTGGATCCGAAAAATGACTTGCCGTTTAAGCGCATCTTTGGGGAACATCCTGAACTGTTGAAAAGTTTTCTTAATGCATTGATGCCATTTGAAGCAGGGCAGTATATAAAAAGTCTTAAATATTTGCCGGCGGAACAGGTTCCCGACAATCCGGCAAAGAAAAATTCCATAGTTGAT
>JAISDK010000030.1 GCA_031264875.1 Prevotellaceae bacterium | reverse complement strand
GACCTGTTGCCGACGACAATGTTACTCGCCGCATCTATGCCTGCTTGAGTGGAGCAGTATCCAGAACCGATTTTCTTGAAGAGTTGAAATTTTTCCGGTACACGCATCAGATAGCTCTGTGTACCGCCGGCGCTCTGCAAATGATTGAGCTAAAAGTGGACAAATCAGCAATAATTATCGACGACATTGACGAAGCCATAACCAAAGCGCTTGTCATTGACTGCGGAATGACGGAGGAAAAAGCCATTGACGTTTATTATGAATCCCAAACCTACAGGATGCTTGCCGACGAATCCACCGGCTTGTACCAAAAAACGTGGCCAGAAGTCTATCAGTTGCTTTTGAGCGAATTGAAGCTGGAAAAATAAACTGTGATTTTTGTGATTCGTATGATTACCCGCTTTTCATATAATGGAATATTGTATATGTACGTTTTCCGGTGAATTATTCCTTTCTCATCGTTTTATCGGGACTGATTCTTGCGATAGCCATTGTTGGGATTATCTGCGTCAGAGTGATAAACGCGAAAGAGCAAATATTCAGCAGTATTATGCTCAACGGGTTTATATTTACGGGAGCTGTGGAAAAAAAATAACTTTCCGGATTGAGGTGTACGATGCCGAAATAATATTGAAGAATACACAGCGACAAGCCCAGAATATTGCCGTACACAAGTCCTCTTATCACAATCAGTGACGACCTGTAGATGAATATTCTACGGATACTGAAATCCGTCATGCCCATGGATTTGAGTATTCCAATCGTCGATATTTTTTCCAGCAGCATAATCAGCAGTCCCGAAATCATGTTAAACCCCGCAACTACAACCATAATAACCAATATTATAAGCACATTCATATCCAGTATTGCCAGCCAGTTGAATATTTCGGGGAAAGCATTTCTCAAAGTCGTCACTTCAAGTCTTGAGCCGTCGTCGAAAGTCAGGTATCCCGCAATAGCGTCGATTTTTTCGTAAGCCCTGTCCATATCGTCAGGATTGTGCAGCATTATTTCCATTCCCGACACCTGATTGCTATTCCAGCGGTTAAGTCTCCGTATATGCCGGATATCGCAGACAACAAAAGTTTTATCCATTTCCTCGAAATAGGTATTGTACAGTCCGGCGATAATGAAGCGTCTCACTCTCACGGGATCCTGTATGAAATACATCTCGAAGGCATCTCCGGTTTTCAGGTTCAGCAAACCGGACAGGCTTTCGGAAATTATCACGCTGTCGGACGCCGCAGGAGTCTTTACGGAGAATATCTCTCCATCAGTCATATACTGCTCGAAAAACGACCAGTCAAAATCCGTTCCGACGCCTTTGAGAACAACTCCCTGTATATCGCTGCTGGCTCTGATTATACCGCCCTTATAAGCATATTGCTGAATATGCTTCACTTCCGGCAATGCAACTATGGAACTGTAAAAGCCGTAATCGTTTTGAACCGGAGGGGTATCAAACGAATAGTTGGAATCAAGATTGGAAATGCGCAAGTGAGAATTGAAACCCGAAATCTTTTCCTTAAGCTGGATTTTGAACCCCGACAACACCGACGAAGCTGTAATCATCACCGCAATGCTCAGTGCAACGCTGAACACTGCAATGCGGGTCATTACCCTGACCGGCTTGTTATCCCTGTTAAAGGACAGTTTCTTTGCGATATAAAACTCTGTATTCAATTCATTATTTTGTTTACAAAAACAGTAGCCGCTTCACTGTCTTTTCCAGAAATCGAAGAAATTGAACCAGTGCAGCGGATAACGCACAACATTTTTCTCCAGTTCTTCCACATAATCATCGGCAAATTCCTCCAGCTTTTTTTCCTTCGTTCCCGAATATATTCTGGGCTTGGTGGCATGTAGATGGTATCTCCTGAATTTCAGTCTGAATGCATACACAAACGTTACAGGAATATCGAACATTGTACACAGCCGGAATATTGACTGCGAAAAAGGCGCTGGTTCATTTAAAAAAGTATGGTATAACAGCTTGGAGTTATCCATGTGCCTGTCGGCGTGAAGACATACAAGTTCCCCGCGCGACAGGGCTTCCGTTATTTCGTACAGATGAGACATGTCGTCTTTCAAGGAGATAATTTTGTAAGCGTACTTTTTGATTCCCGCGCTTTTCAAACATTCTTTTATATCCTCATATTCATTATCGTAGATTACAATGTTTACAGGAACATTTATTCTGTACAGAAAAAAACCGGCAATTTCCCAGTTGCCGAGATGCGCCCCGACGAGAAACCCTCCTTTTCCCTGTTTTGCCATGTCTGTCAAATGATTCTCTCCCGTAAACGTAATTCTGAAATCCGGATTTGCAGTCATCACCGCCACACGGTCAATAAGGCACTGGCCGAAGAGGTAATAGTTCCGGTAAACGGATATCAGCGACCTCAAAACTCCGAATCCTATATGCTTGCGATAAAAACTGTAGGCAACAGCCGATTTGCGCCTTTCGGCAACGCAATAATACAAAGCCACAAAAGTCAAGAGAATGTATGCCGGAGTCAAACCCGCTTTCAACAGCCATATAAATATAGTATAGCCGGATTTTCCTCCTTTGGATCTACCATCCCATTTCATAAAAACAAGAACTGAAAATAGGAAATTACTGTAACTTAATCTTGCTTATCCTTTCGATTGCCTCCCTGAAATTTTTCTGTTTCGTACAGAGAGATATGCGCACAAAACGTTCTCCCGTACTTCCAAAAATATAGCTTGGAGTGATAAACACTCTTGCTTCCTTTAATATCCGGTCACTCAGCCATTCTCCCGAAGGCATCGTCGAAGGTATTTTACACCACAGGAATAAGCCTACCTGATTTGTATCGAACGTCAAGTCAAGTTTTGCCGCAAGTTCTTCGGCCAGTTTTCTGCGTTCGCGATATTCTTCATTTCGCTTAATATGCCACTCTTCACTGTTTTCAAGCGCTTTAACGGCAGCGCGCTGGATTCCCAGAAATATTCCCGAATCCATGTTGCTCTTGAATTTCATGATTGAATCGATATAATCCTTTTCGCCGATAACCCAGCCTACACGCCAGCCTGCCATATTGTGCGATTTACTGAGCGAATTCATTTCCAGGGCAACTTCCTTTGCTCCTTCACAGGCCAGTATGCTTTTATATTCGCTGTTAAGTACCAGACTGTATGGGTTGTCATTGACCAGAAGGAATTTATTTTTACGTGCCAGGGCAATCAGACGGTTGTATGTCTCATCCGTTGCACGTACTCCGGTCGGCATATTCGGGAAACATGACCACATCAGTTTCACTTTCGACAAATCCTGTTTTTCCAGTTCATCGAAATCTATTTGCCAGCCTGCTTCTTCTTTCAGCTTGTAATTCCTGATTTTAGCGCCTGCCAGCAGCGTCACCGAAGCATAAGTCGGATAACCCGGATCGGGAACCAGAACTTCGTCGCCTTCATTCACAAACGACATGGTAATGTGCATGATTCCCTCTTTTGAACCGGCAAGGGGAAGAACCTCTGAATTTGGGTCGGATTTTATGCCGAAAGTCTTTTCGTACCATACCGATATTGCCCTTCGCAGTTCCAAATCTCCCCGATAGGGCTGGTACCCGTGCGAATCGTCGCGCAGTGCGACTTCGTATAACTTGTTGATAGTTTCATCCGAGGGTCGCAAATCGGGGCTTCCGATACCCAGGTTGATAACAGGTATCCCTGTTTTATTCATTTCTGCAATTTCTGCATTTTTTCGCGAGAAGTAGTATTCCTGAATACTTCCTAATCTACTGGCTTCTTTAATAATCATTGCTGTATATTATAATAGTTTCAAATTTCCGGAGGTAACTCTCCCTTTTTATATTCTCCATATATCGACAGTCCCGAAACGTGCCTTACTATTTCCGAAATCGAAGCATCGTAACTGGCTGAATTATCCCATTCAACATCGACGTGAAAGGAATACTGATAAGGCTGTCCCAGTATCGGAACCGACTGTATTTTAGTTAAATTCACATCGTGACGTGCAAATATCGACAACGCTTCCGCCAGAGAACCCGACTGATGCCTTACTTCAAACGAAAGTGACGCCTTGTTGCTGCTCGGTACAGGATGGTGATTTTTCGACAGAACAATGAAACGGGTATAATTTTTCTTTATCGTTTCTATTCCGTCCTTAAGTATTTCAAGATTATACATTTTAGCTGCAACAGCGCCTGCAATGGCAGCAGTATCGGCAAGCTGGTTTTCGTATATCTTTTTTGCCGATTCGGCAGTATCTTCCGTCTCCGAGATAACCACGTTTTTGGGAAGCGTACCAAGGTATTCCGCACATTGACGCAATGCTATGGGATGCGAAAGTATCTGGTTAAGATTTTTGATTTTCGTGCCTTTCAGCGCCATGAGGTTCATCTTGATTCGCAAATAGATTTCGCCTGTTATCCGCAATCTGAACTCGTCCAGATACCCGTAATTTTGAAGCAAGCTGCCGGCAATGGTATTTTCTATTGCCATGATGCCGTAATCAGCTTCACCGGAATCTACTTTTCCGCACAAAAGTCTAAACGTATCACATTCCAGAAGGCTGATGTCTTCTCCGAAAAATATGCGGGCTGCTTCATCGTGAAACGCTCCGGCTACTCCCTGTATTGCTATTTTCATTTTAATAATAACTAACGGAATTACATTGCATTTATAATACTCTGAATGTATTTTTCCCGCCTGCAAATGTACATTGTTTTTTTGAAATCCCTTATGTTACAGTTTTGGAGAGGGTACATTCCAGATTGTTAATGATAAAGTATGACTAAAGATGAAGGATTTTCCTCCTTATATACAAGTTAATAACAGGAAATAAAACTGCTAAAATTATGACACTGAAAATTTTTTTTTCATTGTTCTGTTCATAGTATTAAAAAAAGTTCTAACTTTGCGACGTTTTGTAGTGATTTTTTGTTCAACAGTTAAAGTATTTCTTATATGAATCGTTTTATCTCAGGTTATTGCGCTAAAAATGGGGAAAATATTTTCCCAATAAACGACGTATTTGAATACTTTGGCACGATTCTTGCAGAGAGAGAGAGAGAGAGAGAGAGAGAGAGAGAGAGAGAGATGTAATATATTTATTTACATTCCGTTTTCCATTATATTACTCGCAATATCATATTGTCGAAAGGATAAGACATATAGCCGTTTTCAGTCTTATCGGAGACAGTTTTTTCATTTCATCAAACAATTTAAAAAAGGAGGTTACGTATGAAGCAGTAACAGCTAAACCGTGCATGGTGTTAGGGCATAAGATGCTTGAGAACACTTTATTAATTAAAACTATTTATTATTTTAAATATAAACTTAAATATTAATTCTATGTGTAGAAATTTTTTTAGAATAGGGAGTTTATCCCGATTTTTAGTAAAGCAAGGTATCGTCTTATCGACGGTTTTGCTGATCTTTTTAAGTGCATTGGACGCTTCGGCGCAACAATTCACTGTGACCGGAACGACTACTGACGATTCCGGAGAAATACTTGCGGGTGTTACAGTTTTCATCAAGGGGACGACTACCGGAACATCAAGCGATTCCAACGGTAAATATTCCATCTCCGTACCCAATGGAAATGCGGTAATGGTATTTTCGTACGTTGGATATACCCAGCAGGAAATTGTTGTGGGAAATCAAACCGTCATAAATGTTCAGCTGGTATCAAGCACCGAACTTAGGGAAGTGATCGTAACAGGTTTGGGTATTGCAAAAGAATCCCGTGCTTTGGGATATGCCGTGAGTACCATCAAGGCCACCGAACTGACTAAGGTGGGAACTCCAAACTTTGCTACCGCTCTCTATGGCAAGGCGGCAGGCGTGCGCATCTATTCGGCACCCGGAGGTCAGACGTCCGGCGTGTCGATGACCGTGCGCGGCATCAGTTCCATGTTCGGCAACACACAGCCGTTGCTGGTTATGGACGGTGTGCCGATTCGTAACGGTAATGCTAACGTCAGCGACGACTCCCGAAGGAGCACTCAGTGGAACGACAAGCGTATTCAGGGTAACGGTATCGTTGATATCAATCCCGAAGATATCGAGAGTATTTCCATTTTGAAAGGCGCTGCCGCGTCGGCTCTCTACGGTTCGGAAGCCGCTAACGGCGTGGTGATTGTTACTTCCAAGAAAAGTGTCAAGGGCTCGGGCATTCGTGTGGATTTCAATGCTACCCTTGCTGCCAGCATGGTTGCCTATACTCCGAAGGTGCAGACCGAGTATGGACCCGGCATGATTCGCACTGATATGGGCGACTATGAACTGAACTCCGGTGGATTCGTGGAACGCTCGTGGAACCAGTGGGGGACAGCTTCGTCACAAATGTACAAGAGCGTGACTTCGGGCGATGGCAGCAACTATTATTTTGGCCCCAAATACGACGGTTCGGATGTGCTGTACTGGGATGGCAAGGTGCGTCCGTATCAGGCTCACAGCGATTCGCCGTGGCGGGATTTCTTCCGTACGGGTTTCAATCAGAACTATAACATTTCGGTGTCACATGGCGGGGAAAAGTCGAACATGAGGTTTTCATATACTTTTGTGAACGACAATCCTACGCAGTATAACAGCGATTACGGCAAGCATAATTTTAGCCTGACCGGAAGTGTTGATGTTCTCAGTAATGTGAAGATTGACTATACCGCTAACTATGTCCGGCAAAATATTCATAACCGTGTGATAGGTACTAACGACCTTTTTGGTACTTATGCGGGAATGACCGGCTCGTTCGACGATCTGGAGCTGATGAGGAAACAGTTTACGGTTACAAGTCTGGGTTATCAGAATGTTGTTTACAATGCAAGTTCCAACAATACTCTTACTCCGTCCGAAAGTTTTGCGTACATGCCCAGAAATTTTGATATCCTGCGGTATCAGTTCTGGCCTATGATGGCTAACAATTACTATGAGAAGAGCCAGCGGTTCATTTCGAGTGTTGCGCCAAGCTGGACAATCACGGACGGGCTGACTTTGAGGGGACGTATTTCGACCGA
>JAISDK010000018.1 GCA_031264875.1 Prevotellaceae bacterium | reverse complement strand
CCGCTATTGCTGAAAAAGATGCCGCTATTGCCCGTGAACGTGCCGAAAAGGAAGCTGCTATTACTCGTGAACGTGCCGCTGTTGCCGAAAAGGAAGCATTGCTTGCAGAACTTGCCCGTCTTAAAACACTGAATCAATAAAAAAATCGTAAAAATACAGGTAGTATTATAAAAGGTATGCTATCTTTTAAGATTACCCGGCTGGTAGCAGGGAACAACTTATTTTACATCAGCAAATTTTTATTACTTTTGCGGCCAATTATAATTATTTGAAAATAAATTATTTTATGAAATTATTATATAACTGCCTGTATATTGTGACGATATTCCTGCTGTCCGGACACGTTTCTCCGGCGCAGACTTTGCCAAATTCGGGAGGATATCGAAGCGGTACACTGTATTACTATTTTCATGTAATAAGAAAAGATGAAACATTAAGTCAGATAGCCCGGATATACAATCTTTCCGTAAGCGAGATACTTGAAGTCAATACCACCATTTCCAATCCGGAACTAATAGTTGAAGGGCAAAAGATTAAAGTACCCAATTACAGTTATTTCATCGACAACTACCCTCACAGCCAGTGGAACTTCATTCTGTACAGGGTACGACAGGGAGACAAGCTGAAAGGCATAGCAAAAGAGTTCCGTACCGACGTGGATGACATCAGGAATGTGAATCCGGGAATAGAAAACAAGCCTGCCACAGGCTCCGAAATACGCATTCCCGTAAAGAAACAGAATGTTACAGTTCAGGAAAAGCCCGACAGAGAAAAGGAAGACAGAAACAAAAAAGAACAGGACAAGCAGCCGGCAACAAATCCCGCACTCACATTCAACTGGGGCAACGGCAAATCGAATCCCGAAGAAACAGCAGTCCAAAATAAAATCAACTGTATAGAATACGTCTATAAGCCAGGTACGGTACTAAAAATATCCCTTATCGCGCCGTTAAGGAAAGGAGACGGAACAGTGGACATCTCGGGGATATCATTTTTGAGCGGAGCCCTGATTGCAGTAAACGAAATGAAAAATAACGGACTGACAATAAAATTCAACACGTTTGACCTCGGAAACAGTAACGGTATCGACCGCATACTGCGCTCGCCGGAACTGAAGGAATCAAGCGTAATAATTGCACAGGCGCCTGTCGGCGACCTCGCCAGACTTGCCGCATACGCCGCTGAAAACCGGATACATCTGGTCGTACCGCATGAAAACAGCGCCCGCTCGCTTGTCGAAAACAATCCGTATGTCATACAGCTGTACCCCTCGGACAATGCCGTGTTGCGGAAACTGACGGGAAAGCAGTACAGTGAAGACGTTTTCCCCATACTGATCAAGCCCGAAAAACCCGACAGCCTGATACTGGCAAACTACAGAGCGGCATTAAAAAAACGTTTCGGCACATTCAGGGAACAGACGCACAAAATGAGCCTGAGAGACTTGGAATACAAAAGTATTCTGGAACAGAACAAGCTCAATCTGATATTTGTATGTCCCATTGCCGAGTCCTCGAAAAACGAGCCCTTCGTATCCGACATTATAGACAAGCTGAACCTGGTGAAAAACCGACTGAGCGTTTACGGAAGGGACGAATGGCAAAACTTCGAGCTAATCAACAAAAGCCTGTACTTTAACACCAATGTGCATATCACGCAGTCCATGTTTGTGGACTACAACAATGATGCAACCAAGCTCTTCGTGCAGCTGTACCGCAAGGCGTACAACAGCGAACCCGGAAAACACGCCTTTCTCGGACACGATGTTACATATTATTTTCTGGCAGCGCTGAGAAAATACGGTTCCGAATTTCAGGACTGTATCTCCGAATTTGATTCGGCGCTGCTGCAGTCGCGATATAAACTTGTGAGAAACAACATCAATGACGGTTTTATCAATGAAGGATGCTTTCTGCTGGAATACGACCGTGACAATATAGAAATCAGAAAAGAATGAGTCATAAAATAAATATACTGCAATACCGCAAGGCGATAATCTTTTTCGCCGTCGCTTCCATTGCGATACTGTTTTTCATACCGGACGGTGGGAAGTTCAAATACGAATTTAATCAGGGTGAACTGTGGCTGCATGGAGAATTGAATGCGCCCTTCAGCTTTCCCGTTTACAAAAGCGAAACGGAACTGAAAGAGGAATACCTGCATGTAATGAAACAGTCGCTGGACTATTTTATCCTCGATTCCCTGGTCGTTGTGAAGCAGCTGGCTCTTTTGAAAGAAAAAGCCGGCGACGACAGCGAATGGTTCCCGTTACTGCATGACGCGTTTGTTACCCTGTATAACAGGGGCATAATCGACGCCTCCAAATTTTCGGAACTCGACGACAGTTCCATCGCAATAGTCAGAGGAAACATATATGAAGAAATTCCCGTTTCCGAGCTGTTTACGCAAAACTCTGCTTACGCCTACATATACAACACGGCGCTACAGCATTACGATGTCGATAACATCAATATTTCACAGTTCATTGTTCCCAACCTGATCTATAACGAAATGCTGACATCAAAAATCAGGCACAAGAATCTTGACGCCATACTGCCGACACGGGGAATGATAATCGAAGGAATGAAAATAATCTCTAATGGCGAGCAGATTACCCCCGAAGTATTTAAAATACTTTCGTCCCTGAAAAAAGAATACGAAAAACAGACTGTCGGAGGAAACAGGTTTTTGAACATGCTGGGACGCCTGTTCATCGTCGTCGGCTGCATGGGCTGCATATTTGCCCTGCTCCTCATTTTCCGGCGGATAATGCTTGCCGAAACCAAATGCCTTGTCTTTATAACCATACTGCTTACATTCTTCATCATACTCGCGCTGCAGATTTTGAAGGTACATCCGAACCTGATTTACGTCATTCCGTTTACGATCGTTCCAATATATATATCCTCGTTTTTTTACTCCCGTCCGGCCATTTATCTGCATTTTTTCATGGTTCTTCTTATCGGAAGCTTCATGCCTGCAAGCTTTGAATTTGTGCTAATCAATTCCATGGCAGGAGTAACAGCCGTCATCGGCTTCAAGAAAAGTTATGAACGCGGAGAACTGTTTCTTACAGGACTGCTGATTTTTCTGGTTTCTGTAACCGGATATGCCTCCCTGAAACTGCTACACGAAGGCAGTCTGTCCGACTTCACATGGTACGTTCCGCTCTTATTGCTGGTAAACAGCTTGCTGGTAATAATACTGTATCAGTTCACATTCCTGTTCGAGCGCCTTTTCGGATTTGTGTCGGTTTCGCGGCTTGTCGAGCTTTCCAACACCAACCGTAAACTGTTTAGAGATTTGACGGAAACAGCGCCGGGAACAGCACAGCATGTTTTACAGGTCGCAAACATCGCCGAAGCAGTGATCAGCGACATCGGCGGCGACTCCCTGCTGGTGCGTGCAGGAGCAATGTATCACGATATAGGAAAGATGAAGAATCCGGCCTTTTTTGTTGAAAACCAGCCTTCAGGTATCAGTCCGCACGACAAGATTTCGCCGGAGGAAAGCGCCAGGATAATCATCGAGCATGTTACCTACGGTGTGGAACTTGCACATAAACATCACCTGCCGAATGTAATAATCGACTTCATAAAAACGCATCACGGAAAGTCGATGGTATATTTTTTCTATATGAAATACATGAACGAGCATCCCGACGACAGCGAGGCCGTCAGCAAATTCACATATCCCGGTCCAAATCCTTCAACAAAGGAAATGGTTGCCGTCATGATGGCCGATTCCTGCGAAGCCGCCTCCAGAAGTCTCCAGCATCCCGACGAGGCCAGACTGAATGATCTGGTGGACAAAGTCATCGACCGCCAACATGCCTCAGGCCTGTACGACGATTCAAATATCACTCTGAAAGAAATAAAAGCTGCAAAAAGTGTAATCAAAAGCAAATTGAAGAATATTTACCACTCAAGAATAGAATATCCGAGCTGACGTCGAAATAAAGCAACATTATGTTTAAGCATATTAAAAACACACTATTACTGGCAGTACTGTTCACTGTTTCCTGCGGGCTGCCTGCTCAAAAACCGGAAATATCGAAGTATATCGAGCAAATCGATTCGGTAAAATTGCGAATAACCCTTTCCACTCTGGCATCCGACAGGTTTGAAGGAAGAGCTACCGGAAAGCAGGGCGGCGAAATGGCACAGGAATATATTGCCGCCTGTCTGGATTCCTGCGGCATAAAACCGGGAAACAGAGGATCCTATTTCCAGAATATCAACAGTATTAAAAGCTTCAATGCCGCCAAAAGACGGTTTACCGTAAACAGCGCTGACTTTTCCTGCGATTACAAATATGAGAACCTGTACCATCAGGACAGCATTCTTTCAATCAGAAAAATAATATTTTCATCAATTAATTGTAAAGAAAACGATTGACATGTTTCTATTTCTTTTCAGAGAGTTATCAAACTTCAAATTGTTCTTCAAATCTCTCACCAAAATGGTGCTCGTATTGTGATCATCAAT
>JAISDK010000296.1 GCA_031264875.1 Prevotellaceae bacterium | reverse complement strand
GGAATCGCTGTTTTCGGCAACCATCTCGAGATGCAGGTTGAAATTCTGCAAAAACCAGATCATTAATGTTGATGCGGCTATCACCGTAGTGACGGTAGTTAGAAATCCCTTCAATTTTTCCCACAGCTGAAACAGTATGCTTTTCAAGCGGGGATAGCGATATACCGGCAGTTCCAGCACAAAATTCGACTTGATTCCCCTGAAAACGGTTTTTTTCAGCAGAACAGCCCCGATAATCGCCACTGCAATGCCGGTGACATAGATGCAAAAGATAACAAAATCGGCATTGTCCCTGAACACGGCAGGGACAACCGTTGCCCATATCACCATTTTCGCTCCGCACGAAAAAAACGGTATAAGCATGAGAGTCATGCGTTTTTCCTTTACGCTTTCCAGCGTCCGCGTACCCATCATTGCCGGCACGGAGCAGCCGAATCCCATTAGCATCGGAATAAAGGCCTTGCCCGACAAGCCGAAACGTTTCAGTATCCTGTCGAGAATGAATGCTATCCGCGACATGTAGCCGCTGTCCTCGAGTATCGACAGCGCCAGAAAAAGCAAAAGTATCTGCGGCAAAAACGTCAGAACCGAACAGACGCCTTTCAGCAGTCCGTCCACAATTGCTCCTTTTGCCCATTTTGCAGCATTGGCATTTTCAAGAAACATGTTCACTTTTCCCATTACAAATTCTTGAAAATCCTCCATGTAACTTTTAAGCAGTACGCCCGGACTCGAAAGAGCATCCGTTTCCGGAATCCCGAAACTGTGGAGAAACATGAAGTCCCTCGAAAAAATGATATGGAAAATAGCAAACATCAGCGCCATGAAAACAGGCAATCCCCATATCCTGTGCGTCAAAACCCTGTCGATCTTTTCGGATTTTATGACGCCCGAATTTTTAAGCGCTATTACTGCATAAGGCTTTATCCTGTCAGTGATAAACTTATAGCGCAAGTCGGCAATTTCCGCTTCATAATCGAAAGGCTTCTCGTTTATTTCATATTCCAGCTTAAGATTCTGGATACCGGCAGAAAGCGTTGCATCGTGCATCAGTTCAATAGCGTCGTTTTCAAGAAGCTTGATGGCATGAAACACCGGATGCTTGATATGGTGGTCATTGACAAGTTTCAGCACTTTCCCGTACTGCGCGGCGAGAGCGGTTTCGGGTAGAAACGAAGAACCTTTGCGAGGTATTTTCACATATTTGGCGCACCTGCTCATCAACATCTTGACATTACCGGACTTTAATGCGCTGATAGGCACAACCGGAACGCCGAGCATCTGCGACAATATCTCGGAATCAATCACTGAGCCTTCCCGCTTGATAACGTCCATCATATTGAGCGCCACTACCACGGGCACGTCCATTTCGAGCAGCTGCGTAGTGAGATACAAGTTTCGCTCGAGGTTAGTGCTGTCCACGATATTTATAATCAGGTCGGGTTTTTCGTCCATAATAAATTGTCGTGCAATAACCTCTTCGGGAGTATAGGGCGAAAGGGAATATATCCCCGGCAAGTCGATAATATTGATTTTCTCTATCGTACCGTTGCTGTGCCTGAGTTTATAGACGCCTTCTTTTTTATCGACCGTCACGCCGGGCCAGTTGCCCACATGGGCGTTGCTTCCTGTTAGAGAATTGAACAGGGTGGTTTTACCGCTGTTCGGATTTCCGGCTATTGCAAATCTCATTTTTATCCTCCATTTTCATCAATACAGCTTCGGCTTCGGTTTTCCTTATCGCCAGCACATATCCCCGTAACCTGATTTCTACAGGGTCGCCAAGTGGAGCGACCTTGTTAAAAACAATTTCCGTTCCGGGAGTTATTCCCATGTCCAGCAGACGCCTGCGTAAAGGCCCAAGTACTGTAAGTTTTTCTACCATGCCTTTTTCTCCCGGCCTGAATTCTCCCAGCAATTTATTTTTCATATCCATACTGTTTAGCAACAATTATCTCTGTCTTCACAGTTTTCTTCACCCTGTTCTACTTCTACGGTAGAATGTTGAACATTAAACTGTTTCATTGTCTGTTTCACCTGTTTTTTCAATACTGTTATGCCGGCGCTGTCCTGATTTGCACCGACAACTATATGCACCGAAGATATGTTAAACTCGCCGTCCATAGTCCACAAGTGCAAATCGTGTACCGATTCTATACCCTCAATCTCCAGTAATGCCTTTTCGATATCCTCGCCGTTAATGTTTTCGGGAGTCCCCTGCAATATAACCCTTAATGTGTCACGCAGATTATGGTAAATATTGAACAGTATGTAACAGGCTATTCCCAGCGACAAAATCGGATCAAGCGCCGGAATTTCAACAAATATCATCACAACACTTGCCACGAGTACCGCCGCCCAGCCCAGAACGTCCTCCATGAGATGCAGGGACACAGTCCGTTCATTCAGCGAATGTCCCCTTTTCAGTTTCAGCACGGCAATTCCGTTCATCACTATTCCAAAAACTGCAAGTAAAAACATTCCTTTTGCATCGGCGCTTTCAGGAGAAATAATCCGACTAATGCTCTCGCGGATAATAAATATCGAACTAATCAGCAATACCACCGAATTGATAAGCGCTCCCAGCAGCGAAAATCGCCGGTAACCATACGAGTATTCCGAATCTCTTTTTTTTCTCGATAATTTTTGAAAATACCAGGCAAGTGCAAGCGAAAAACTGTCGCCCAAGTCGTGCAGTGCATCGGACAGTATTGCCACACTGTTAGTAAAGTATCCTCCAACCATTTCTATCAGACTGAACGCAAGATTCAGGAAAAAAGCAAACCCGATATTGGAATTTTCGTGAACGTGTTCATGTCTTTTTCCGTGACTGTGTACTTTTTCGTGACTGTGTTTATGTAGTATCATCTTAAAATTCAAGCAAAATCATTAAAAAATCCTCTTATAAAAGGCTGTAAAGGTATTAAATAAAACCCCATTGCATATACCTAAATATAATGATTATGTGTGATGGCATATTTACTTGCATGTTGTGATAATGTTTATAATAAGGCATTTAATTGAATCTGCTATCTGTAGCATATCCCCTTTTCTATGGAGGATTTTGAGAACCTGGGATTTCACCGGAATTTTTCACCGGATTATGTCACGTCCCCCAAAACAATTGTACACATTTTTAATTATTCACTCATGTTACGCACTTCGTCGTATCCCAACGCACCCCCAAGTCCCCGTTGGGTGATGGGATGTGTTTGCCTGTAATAACGGAAAAACGCCAATCATCGTATTTATGATGATTAGCGTTTCTTTCGGTACCCCGAGTGGGACTTGAACCCACACGAACATTGCTGCTCACAGGATTTTAAGTCCTGCGTGTCTACCAATTCCACCATCAGGGCAGTTTGGCGGGCGCAAAGGTAAGTTAATTTTTAATTTTAACAATATTTCACATAATTTATTTTTCAATAAGCATTGCAAGTTCAAGATATTTTTTCAGTTGCTGTTCATTCATTCTCTGTTTGAGGAAATCGTTTTTTGCCCGTTTTAACCAGTGGTACAGAAACTTTTCCGTCACTACGGAAGGAAGTCTGCGGTTTTCGAGCAAAAAACGCTTGAGGCTGTCGCAGTTTTTGTTCCATTGAAAAAAGCGTTTGTTTTCCTCGCATCCGGCATACTGTGTTCTGATTCTTTTCACTTCATTCTGTCTGGATTCGTCAATTTTGTAAATGCCTTTGATTACGCGCGCCCACCATACGCCAAGTATTCTTTCATCCCTGTTTTTTGATGAGGCAAATGGGAATCGTCTGTTTTCCACAAGAAACCGTTCCATGTCCAGCAGGCGGTCGGCAAATGAGGGGAGAGTATTTTCGGTTGGCTTGTATTTGAGAGGATATTTTTTACACATCAGTCCGAATAATCCGCCCTTAAAAAACACAAACCGCTGTTTTGTATCGTTAAACATTGAAGTTCTCACGCTCAGGATATTTGTTCCGGGAAAATATCGCAGTACATAATCCGTGATATTCAGCGCGGTCTGAGGCAGCCTCTTTTTAGACAGGAACTCCACAATCGAATCGCGAATGGTTCCGGATTTCACATGCGTCCATTCTTTCAGGACATAGACGCTTTTCCTGTTCTGACATGCAATAGCACTGTTCTTCAGCAAATAATGCCGCAGTTTTATCGGACTGTCATAATAGTGTTCCGGCATTATCCTTTTAAATTCGGAAAAAATCTCGGACAAATGCATCGGGTTGCCGTTGTTTTTCAGTATTTCGTACATCACGTCAAACAGGGTCTTTTTAATGTTAGCGGCGATTTCAATATTCCCGTCTGCTCCGGTATGCAGCTGAAACTCATTGACAAGAATATTCCTGACTATGTCTGTAACACTGTTTTTCTCATCCGGTCTGTTTTTTATCCAGCAATTGCATTTGGCGATGTACTTTTCAATATCCAGCAGACATGTGGTTTTGTTTTTCAGCAGAATGTCATTAATTTCCATCCGAAATTTCTCGAAATCGAATATGCTCGCAATTCTGTTGTTTACAAGAAAAGTGTGTTTCCAGTTATTTACCCTGAACCTCGATACGAATTTTCCATACAGTGTATATCTGTCGGAATATATGAGATTAAACAGTATGTGTATCACAAATTTGGTCGAAAAACTACTTTGTTCTTCATCTATATATTTCTGAACGTCTTTTTCCCAGATCGTGTCGCCAGTCAGCGGCCTGTAATGATTCCAGTCGCTTCTGTACTTGAAAAACAGTGACCGACTGCAGAATATTTTGCTGAAAAGCTGATTGCAGATTTGCCGCACGCGTTCACGCGAAATTGAATATCTGGCAGCAAACTCGGCTAATAACAGTGTGCGTTGATTTTGATAGACTTGGAAAATTTGTTTAAACGCCTCCATGTCTCTGTCATCATAATTGTCAAGTTGTTTTTCCAGTATCCAGAACATTGGAAAACAGTGATTTTTCAGATAATACGATACCGGAAAATCGCTGGAGCCGGACAGCCCGTAATGATTAAAAATTGCGTCCCTTACACTGTCTTCTTCCGACAGATAAAACTGCCGTGCAATTTCCGCCGTCAGCTTATCCTTCAAATCGGCGGTCTCTGGCAGGTTTTCCACATAGACATGCCTCATTTTTATCGGCTTGTCATCCCTGTCATGACAGCATAAATATTCGGCTATGAAAAGGTCTAACGGGATTTTGTTTAACCAGATTTGGGAACGAATGGGATATGCCTGTATCAGCTGTTCATACTTTTCATGAATCGCTTTTCGTTTAAAATCGTTTGACAGTAATGATTTTAAATATTCTGCTGTTTCGTCGTGATCCTGCGTGTGCGGGGAGGGAATTTTTTCACCGGACTGAAACAAATTCCGCTCATGTTTTGACAGCAGCGAAATGCCCGCTTCGTATATCCAGCTCAGCTCAAGACGGGTTTTTGAGCCGATGCCTTTTATATTTAGCATGTTTTCATTTTCGTAAAAGGAAAATATATCGCAGTATGACTCCCATCCTGCACTTAAACAACAGTTGCCGGTGCGGATGGAAATCACTTTCGCGCACATCAGGTCGTTAATCGAAGGGTATAGTTCTCTTTCCGTCATATTTGTTACGTTTTTCTACAGCACAGTCACCCAGTCATATTTGTCCTGTTCGTCGCCAAGCTGGATTGCCTGGAGTTTTTTGTACAGTTTCACGCTCCATTCGCCGGGTTCTTCGGCATAGGTATATGTTTTGCCGGTTTCCCTGTCGTAAATACTTCTGATTGGAGTAATTACTGCGGCTGTCCCGCAGGCTCCGGCTTCTTCAAACTCGGCCAGTTCCTCAACGGGCACTTTCCTGCGCTCGACCTTCAGCCCTGCATCTTCAGCCAGAGTACACAAGCTCAGATTGGTGATGGATTGAAGAATTGAGGACGAATCAGGAGTGACATAAGTGTTGTTGCGTATTCCAAAAAAGTTGGCAGGCCCGCACTCGTCGATATATTTTTTCTCTTTGGCGTCGAGATACAGCACCATTTTAAATCCTTCTTCATGAGCCTGTTCTCCTGATGCAAGAGATGCCGCATAGTTGCCGCCGACTTTATAGCGTCCGGTACCTAAGGTTGCTGCCCTGTCAACGTCGCGCACCACTTTGACGTCCACACATTTGAATCCTGTAGGAAAATACGGCCCCACCGGGCTTGTAAATACTGCAAACAGATATTCGTCGGTTGGAGCAACGCCGAGCTTGGCGCCTGTGCCGATTAACAGCGGACGGATATACAGCGAAGCGCCTGTGCCGTATGGAGGAATAAATTCCTGATTGAGACTGATAACTGTTTTTACAGCTTCTTCAAAGATTTCTTTCGGGACTTCGGGCATGAGTATTCCTCTTGCGGAGAGGTTCATCCGTTCCCAGTTGTTTTGCCAGCGGAATATTCTTATTTTACCGTCCTGTCCGCGGAATGCTTTCAGACCTTCGAACGCTTCCTGTCCGTAATGCAGGGACGATGCGCTGATGTGCAGAACGATATGTTCCGAGGAGGATGTTTCGACTATTCCCCATTTTCCGTCGCGATATACGCAGCGAACATTGTAATTGGTGGGGTGATATGCAAATGGCAGTTTACCCCAATCTTCAGGTATTGATTTCATTTATAAACCATTATTTATTAAAAAAAACATTATTATTCATATTCTTTCCAGCTTTTAATTTTGATATCGTCAATGCTGTACCTTATAAACGAGTTGATGAATGCCGCTGCCAGACGTGCGTTGGTTATCAGCGGGATATTGTAGTCGATAGCGCTTCTTCTTATCGTATAGTCATTTCTCAGCTCACCCTGCGTAAGATTTTTGGGAATATTGATAACCAAATCTATCTGTTTGTTTTTAAGCATGTCAAGAGCATTGGGATGCCTGTCTTCGTCGGGCCAGTGTACCTGTATGGAAGGGACGTCGTTTTCGGCAAGAAAACGATGTGTTCCACCGGTTGCATAAATTGTATATCCACGCTGTACTAGTTGCCGTGCGCCTTCGAGCAGTTCGGGTTTTGTTTTTGCCGGCCCGGTGGACAGCATGATGTTCTTTTTCGGAATCGAGTATCCGGAAGACAGCATCGAGTTCAGCAGCGCTTCATAAAAATCGTCGCCCAGACATCCTACTTCGCCTGTCGAAGCCATATCGACGCCCAGAATAGGGTCGGCGTTCTGGAGTCGTGAAAATGAAAACTGTGAAGCCTTTATTCCCACATAATCGAGGTCGAACGCCGATTTTTCGGGTTTTTCTACTTCAATTCCCAGCATTATTTTTGTTGCGAGTTCAATCAGATTGAGCTTAAGAACTTTCGATACGAACGGGAAACTGCGCGATGCCCGCAGGTTACATTCAATAACCTTTATGTCATTGTCCTTTGCAAGATACTGAATGTTGAAAGGGCCGGTAATGTTCAGCGCCTTGGCGATTTCGCGGGATATGCGCTTGATTCTGCGAACGGTTTCGACATATATTTTTTGCGGCGGAAACTGTATTGTTGCATCGCCGGAATGTACTCCTGCAAATTCAACATGTTCCGATATGGCGTAGGCTATTATGTCGCCTCTGTTTGCAACGGCGTCCATTTCGATTTCCTTTGCATCGACAATAAATTCGGATACGACTACGGGATGTTTTTTCGATACTTCGGCTGCAAGGTCGAGAAACTGTTTGAGTTCGGCGTCGTTTGAACACACATTCATTGCTGCTCCCGAAAGAACGTACGACGGACGGACAAGTACGGGAAATCCCACGATGTCGATAAACTGGTGTATTTCGTCCAGAGTAGTCAGTTCTTTCCATCTCGGCTGGTCGATATGCAGTTCGTCGAGCATGGAGGAAAATTTGTGACGGTCTTCGGCTCTGTCGATTGATTTGGCGGAAGTTCCAAGCAGATTGACGCCCGAATCGGCCAGGCGTACGGCAAGATTGTTGGGTATTTGACCGCCCATGGATATTACTGTTCCGCAGGGATTTTCGAGGTCAGCAATATCCATTACCCTTTCGTAGCTCAATTCGTCGAAATATAGCCTGTCGCACATGTCATAGTCCGTGCTGACGGTTTCGGGATTGTAGTTAATCATGATGCCCCGGTAACCGCTGTTTCGTATGGTTTGCAGAGCATTAACGCTGCACCAGTCAAATTCCACGCTGCTTCCTATTCGGTATGCTCCCGAACCGAGTACTATGACTGACTTGCTGTCGCCGGCGAAGTCGATGTCGTGAGCAACGCCGCTGTAAGTG